>JACZYV010000189.1:0-5045 GCA_022570905.1 Chloroflexota bacterium | reverse complement strand
GGTTATGAGCAGCTAAACGAGCGGGTCGCCGCTTACCGGGCCGCGCTGAAGCACGCCAACCCCGTGGGCTCTTTCGTGAACGACCAGATCGCCGCCTTGGTTATCGTTTACTGCGCGGAGGACGACGAAGAAGCCCGGCGTGTCGGCGGCCCCGAGGGTGAATGGTTCGTTCAGAATGCCGAACGTCTCTATGCCCCCTGGCAGGGACGGGACGTGCCAGACTCATACAAGTTCGCGGTGGACGCCATCCAGACGGAACGCACCAACAAGGTGGCCCAAGACCATCTAGACTCGGGCGCCTTCGCCATGGGCAACCCCGATACCATCATCGAAGTGATGAAGAAGTACCAAGAGGCTGGCGTGGACCAGGTGCTTTGCTTCCTGCAGCCCGGCCGGTTGGAACACACCCGCATCATGGACTGCATCAAGCTGATGGGACGCCACGTGATCCCCTACTTCCTCTAGGCGGCCGGCGGCGTGGCCTTTCCTGGGAAGACGGAGATAGTCCCCAGCATCATTCTGAAACGCCAACGCCGTAGGGGCGGGTTTCCAACCCGCTAAGCCATCGGTAAACCACGCTTTGCCCGGCTTGTGATCCGTGGGCTAGTCCACGTTTACCCGGCGCGTGCTTCTATGCGACAACCACCGCGGCAGATCAACAGGGCGGGTTAAAAACCCGCGCCTACGGCCAATAGCCTGTCTTCCCAGCGAAGGCCGGAATGACGGAATGGCCCTCTAGTTAGTTTTTGTTCGCGAGTCACCGGCGGGATGACCCAGACAAAAAATAAGGCCCCTTCTCTTTTATGGGAGAAGGGGCCTTTTATCGTCGCAAATCAGAGAATCAGTCTGAAGACGGCAGCTTGCGGGGTTCTTGAATCTCCATGGTTTTTTCACAGCAATCTATCTCGCCGTCGCCGCTCTTGGTGCAAAGCACGCTGCTGCCGCACGTTTCACAGACGTAACGTTTGCCGAGTTGGTTGGCCATTTGGCGGTCCTCCGTGGGATTTTCTGGGGCGTGTTCGCCCGGTCGCTAAAGGGAGTTACTTGAGTTCCATGGGCGTCTGGCAACAGACGATGGCGCCGTCCCCGCCCTTGGTTACGATGAACTCGGAACCGCACTTGCCGCATACGTAGCGTTTGCCGGTCTGATTAGCCAACTGCTCAGCTCCATGGCCGGGATGTTTTGGATGCCTTTAGGCTCGCTCCAATTATAGACAAGCCCCACAGGGGTTTCAACTTGGGCAGGCTAGTTTAGATTCGGGTTAGGACTCCGGATCTTGAGGGGCCTCCGGCTTTGCCGGTTCGCTCTTGAATCGGACTAGGAAGGTGGCTTCTCCCAGGGGGATGCCGTCGAAAAGGATGGCGGCCGAATGTATGCCGGGTTTCTGCACCGGGATACGGAACGACTTGATCCAGCGCTGGAACAGTATGCCCTCTTCCCATTCAATTTTTTGGGCCGGGGGTGTGTCCAGGGGTATACCAGGCGTCTTGAGGGTGACAAACAGGTAGTGGTCGCCCGGCTCGGCCCCGCCGATGCAGAAGGCCAGGTTGAGGTCGACGGTGGTCAGCACCGGGTTGCCGGGATCGGCTGGGCCATCGGGCTCGGGCAATTCGAAGAGATCGACGATGCCGTTAAGGCTGAGTTCGCCGTCGTCCCCTTCTGAGGTGTCCTTGCAGAAGAGGGCGTATTTCAAATAAGGGCCGCTGCTGGCTTCACCGGCCAAGTTGGAGCCTCCCGTTAAATATGGGCATATTAGATTGGACGACCAATTTTAGCACGACGTTTGATTACGGAAAACGTCGAGCCGAGGCAGTTTTACCTACCCATTGCCAACCGCGGCCAATATTGAGAAACTAGCCGCGTAATATTTAGTCCGGGGGTGGCCGTCGTGACATCTAAGCAAGAGACTCAACTGACCCGGGATAAATTCGACCAGGGTATGACCACCCAGCAGTACATCGACCAGATCAAGGTCAATAAAGACCCGTTCGTGGCGATCTATGAGACGCTCCAGGTCCCGGCTGAATCGTTGAGCCTGTTCAACGGGCTGAGTGAGCCGCTGAAGCTGGCCGTGTTCACCGCCGATTGGTGCGGCGACGCCATGAGTACGACTCCCGTGATCCTCAAGTTGGCCGACAGCACCCCCAACCTCTCCGTTCAGGTGTTCAACCGGGACGATGAACTGGAGTTGAGCAACAGCCTATTGCCCGAGCACCGCGCGGGCACCGTGCCCATCTTCGTGGTCATGGACCAGGATATGAACCAGGTGGTCCGTTTCATCGAGACCGCCAACTCTCTGGTGCCGGACATCGACGCCATGGACGCCGCCATCGACCAGGAAACGGCCGGGATGGACGAGGCCGAACAGCGCCAGGCCAAGCGGGGCCGGCGCACTTCCTTCCGGGTGGAACGCGCCCAAGCATGGGGAGAGGTCATCCTGAAAGAATTCGGCGGGTTGGTGGCCGAAGCTCTGGCAGGCAGCCCCCAGGACCGCCCCCTGGAGGGCGGCACCAAATGGCCGCCCGAAGGTTAAATTCCACGACTGGTTTATACCCCTGGAAAATCGTTCTGAGAGGACGGTGATGGCTGACGAACTCATCGGTATGGATGATATGGCCGCGATCTTCGAGGTGACCGACGCTTTGGGGATTCACCGCGAGTCGGTGCGGGTAGAACTCACGAAAGAAGACCCGGGTTCCATCCAGAAAGTGGCCGACGGGATGGTGGAGATAACGTTGCCGGTCAACGAGAGCGCCGAGGTCTTCTGCCGCAAGCTACGCATCGACTTGGAGGCCATGGGATTCGAGCCGTCGGACAACGTCCTGGGTTACGACGACGACGACGACGATGAAGTGGACGATCGGCCGGCGGCCCCGCAAAGACCCCCTCGATAGCCTGATACCCCCGGCTTAATACCCCGGTTCCCGCCACTCGAAGGCAAGGTTGGCGTAGCGCACGAAAACCGCTCCTCCAGGGGCGGCCATGGGTCCGTTGGCGGCCAACAGGGCGATGGTGTGCTGCTCCCCCGGCTGCACCTCCTCCGTGACCACTACCCGCTGGGGCACGTTGAACCCCTGCACGGCGCCCCGGTGCCGGTCGCACTCTCCGTCGATCCACACCTCTCCGTAATCGTCGATGCAAGTCTCGAACTGGACCCGGACACCGGCGGTTGGGTGGCCGTCCACAGCCTCGGGGAAGGTCACGTTGATGCGGTACCAGACGAATGAGAACCCGCGGGAGACCCACTTGGCCAGGTCTGTGCACACTTCCCACCCGGAGTCGTCGTAATCGGGCAGCCGGGCCGGAGAACCTTCAAGCTGGGAGACCAGGCCCTCGTTGGGCTCGCCCGGCACCAGCCCCTGGGCGAACTTCCACTGGCCTTTTACGGCGGCCAGGCCACTCTTGGTATTGAGGTCGATCACTGCTCTCGGCATGGTCCCTCCCCTGGTTTCTCGTCGTTAAACCGCTAAACGCCGGCGGACCGCTAGATGCCCACGATCCTGATACCCGCGTGGATCTTGTAGATGCGGTTGATGTTCACCAGCATGGGCGTTATCTGCTCCACGTATTTGGCGTTGGCCAGACCGCCGCCGTCCACGCCGCGCAGGTTCTTGATCTTGCCGGCCAGCCCCATCACCAATTTCTTGGCTTCAGCGTGGTCCGAGCAGACGATTACGTCTCCTTCCATGGTCACGTTGGGGTCCAGCAGTTCCTCGGCGCTGGCGTTCTGAAAGGCGGCCACCACCTGGGAATCGGGCAGCAACTCCTGGGCTTCCTGGGCCGCGGAACCGGCCTCGACCTCCACCGCGCTGGCGCCCTTGCCCCGTTCGAACTTCATGGGTGCGATGACGCAGACCACGACCTTGCCCTTCAGCGCGGGGCCAAGGTCCGCCAACACCGGGCGCTGGCCCTCGTAGGGAAAGGCCAAGAAGACCACATCCGCCGCCGCCACCGCCCCAGCGTTATCCGAGCCCTTGATCTCTAAACGTGACGCCACTAGGCCTGCCGCGGACTTGGCCAGTTCCTCGGCGGCCGCCGCGCCCCGGGCAGCGTCCCGGGACCCGATGATGGGCGTTTCTCCGGCCATGGCCAGCCGCAGGGCGAGCCCTCTGCCTTCCGGCCCGGTTCCTCCCAAGATCGCCAGCATAGACCCCCCTTAAAGGCCAATTTGGAATGACGGACCCGGCTCGGTGCAAGATGACTGGCGGCCAGGTGTCAATAATCGCGCGGCAATACTATAGCTGTAACGCGATGCTGAGGGGAAGGCCGCCATTGCAGCCGTGATTCTTGTATTGTTTTCCCAGGCAGGCTCGGCGATGAGAATGGGGGCGGGAATGACCTTTTCAAAGTTCCGCAAGCAACTCGGCACAGGCGATCGCTTCATCCCAAACGTGTCCGCTATCCTCGAAACTCCACCATGCCGATAGAACCGCCTGGGCCAGCGACCAGCCCAAGATCCGCTCCCGGTCGAACCCCAACTCATCGGCGAACTGGTCAACGCGCCGCGCTAACAGCCTTTCCGGTCTCGGCCCAAGAAACAGGCGGTTGCGTACAAAAGCGCCCACTTCATACTCTGCCTCGCCGACCACTCCTTTGGGGTCGATGGCCAGCCAGGGTTCGCGCCCCGCAGACAGGACATTGTCATGGTGCAAGTCTCCATGAAGGAGTACCGGCGCACTCATGGCGCCGATCAGCTCCGAAAAGAGCGTCTCGGCCCTTTCGACCAGGGACGCCGAAAAGGGACCGGTCGCCCCGGCATAGCGTTCTCGCAGTTTGTCCAGTCCCGAGGCCCAATCAGAGACCGTGGGGAATTGGCGCTCGGTTGGAGGTGGCCGCCTCATTTGCCTCATCAGCTGTGCGGCAATGGAGGTCGCTTGTTCATCATCCGCAAGGCTCGAAAGCAACGTTCCCGGCTTGAGACGCTCCAGCAACATGGCGCCCAAATCAACGTCCCCCGCCAACAGTTTGACCATCCCGGCGCCGTCGTAATGACGCAACGCCTCCAATTCCGTCATGAACTCATGGTGCGGGACGCCTAATTTCA
>JACZYV010000188.1:0-5111 GCA_022570905.1 Chloroflexota bacterium | reverse complement strand
GCGACCGTTTCGAGATGGTCCGCCCGGTCTATGACCCCGAGAAAAGCCTGACAGTTAAACCGTAAGTTTGTCCGCGCCCAGGCTCGGTTATTCATGTGCAAGTGCCCGCGGTAAAGGAGCAGGACCATGGCTAACAGGTTGTCCATACTCAGTCCGGCGGCGGAGGCGTGGCGTCCCATGGAGGGCGACATCCCCCACATCGCGGACCTTCAAGGGGCCACGGTGGCCATCTTGAACAACCGCTGGACCAGCATGAACATCATAGCCGAGCAGATCGGCATCATTCTCAAGGAACAATACGGCGTGGCCGAGGTCTTTGAGAAGCTGATTCCTCTCGCCTCGGCCGCTCCCCAAGAGACCTTCGATGAGGTGGTGGAAAGGGCCCAAGTGGCCATCGTCGGGCTGGCGAATTGAGGGTCCTGCACGGCGTGGAGTGTCCACGACAGCGTTAGACTGATCAAGAGCGGCATGCCCTCGGTGGTGCTAGTGACCGAGCGGTTCACCGCCTTGGCCAAGGCGTCCATGCGGGGGAACGGCGTGCCCGATGCCCCCATGGTGGTCCTGCCCAAGACCGAACTCACCGAGTATGTAGAGCCGGACGTGGTGCGCACAGTGGCTGAAGAAGCCGTCAACCTGATCGTCGCCCAACTGCGCGGGCCGGAAGCCGAAAAGAACAGTTAACATCCACCGCGGCGACCTATCCGCTCCTTCCGGTTATTTCAGAGGGAGCGGTTTTATTTTTCGGTGATACCGGTCAGGAGTAACCAATGGCAACGCCTCCAGAGCTAAGCTCGACCCCGTTTGACATAGAAGACTCCCCGGACGCCGTTTTTCAGTTCATGCTCGACCAGGGCTGGTCCGACGGGCTGCCGGTGATTCCTCCCACCGCCGGGCGGGTGCGCGCCATGCTGGAGTACGCCCAACGCGACGCTTCGGAACTGGTGGGTTACATCAACCCGGACGCCGGGTCGGCCACCGTGGAGAAGATCGCCGTGAATGCCGTCATGGCCGGTTGTCTCCCCGAATACATGCCCGTCTTGATCGCCGCTGTCCAGGCCATCACGGAGCCCGCCTTCAACATCCACGGCCTGCAGACCACTACAAATCCGGTGTCGCCGTTGCTGATCGTCAACGGGCCGGTGCGGGAATTGATCGGGCTGAATAGCGGACGGGGAACGCTGGGGCCGGGTTACCGGGCCAACGCCACCATCGGAAGGGCGGTGCGGCTCTTGTTGCTGAACGTTGGCGGGGCCAAGCCCTGGTCCACCGACATGTCGGTCCACGGCAGCCCGGCCAAGTACATCTCCTGCATGGGGGAGAACGAGGAGGATAGCGTCTGGGAGCCGCTCCACGTTGAGCGCGGTTTCCCGCCGGACCAGAGCACTGTCACCGTGGTGGGCACGCAGGGTTTCAGCAATTGTCTCACCTTCTACAAAGAGCCGGAGAGCTTCTTGACCATGATCGCCAGCGCCATGGCCGATATCAGCGACAACAACTATCTCTTGGCCGCCGGCAACCCCTTGGTCATACTTACGCCGGGCCATGCCCAGATCTTCTCGGACCGGGGCTATACCAAGCAGATGGTCAAGGAAGCGCTCTTTGAACTTTGCAAGGTGCCCATCGACCGGTTTCCCAAGGAGACCTCGGTCATCACCTACGAAGACGGTTTCGCCATGGACGGTGACCGGGTCTGCCCCTGCAAGTCGGCCGGCGACATCATAATCGTGGTTTCCGGCGGGCCGGAACCGTATCACGTCCTCTACTGCGGCAACTTTGGCGACACCACCGCGGTAACCAAAGAAGTACACCTTCCCTGAACAAGGCTCGCCTGGAAAATCTCCGGCAAAACAAAATCCCGGCTCTACCAAAGAGCCGGGATCAATTTTCTGGAATGGGTTGCGAGAGTCTAGTAAGGAACGTCGTCGTCTTCGCCGGAACTCTCGCCCATGCGTTGCTCCGGGGGAGCCTCCTGAATCTCTGGCTCCGTCTCGGTCCGGGCGCCTGATTCAATCTCCTGAGTGTAGTCCGTTCCCCGCTGTCCACCGTGGAAAGCGTCCAGCGCTTCATCCAGCTTGATTCGGAACGTTTCGGAGTCCTTGGTCAGGAGCATCAAGCGGTTTCCGTTCACCATGCGGACCCTCAGCCGGTCCCCGATGGGCAGCGACAACGTCTCCAGGTGGGATATCTCCTGGAATGGGTAAGACTTGATCCTGGGCCGTCCGTAGACGATCACCAAGGCATCGCGGTAGATCAGGTATTGCTTGGGGTTGGTCAGCCAGCTATAGATGGCCACGCCGATACCGATGACGAAGAGCACCGGCTGTCCAAGAATTCCAATCACGGCGACGATCAACGCGAAGATGAACGTCAGATTCAGGTTGGTGCGGTGGTTGTCCCAGTGGAGGGGCTGTTCTTGTGTCTGTTGCATACGTGGGTATTCTACCACATGATTCCAGCGTGAGAACCCCTAAGTCGAGCGGAAATCGGGTCAGACTGCGGCGCCGCACGATAGGCAAAAATTGGCGTCGGCTTCCAACGCGGTGCCACAGGCGGCGCAAAATCCGGCGCCATCCTGAGAGCTAAATGCTCCTGCGATCCCTTCAAACTCCGGGCCGGTGGGTGAACGGAGGGGGTCAGGCCCGTAATCGTTGGTCCCCCGGGTTCCAGGTTGAAGGTACCAGTACAGGAGCAGGAAGATCCCTATGATCGTGAACACGATCAGAAACCACCATCCCGACCGGCCGATGTCATGGAGACGCCTGACGGCCACGGCTATCCCAGGTATCAATATGGCCAGAGAGCTAATGGTGTCTAGGACCGCCGACCCACCGAATAACAACGCGTCCAGGACCGTGGCGGCTATGGAGAGCAGTAGGGAGAACAAGGTCCACCACCAGTATTCCGACCGGCTGGACCTGGTCCTGAAATCAAAATACCTGCGGAATCCAGAGGAAACCGCTTGAGGAAAAGTCATTTAACGGCGTTATCTTCGGACCGGATAGCTGGAGCAATGACAGCGGCATCATTGTACTCGACTTAAACTACTCCTTAGAGCAAAAACGCGCCAGGCGTGGTACCATCGGGGCACTTTTTCACCAGGCTGACCAACCAGAGGAGACGCGATGAAAGTCGGGGTAAACGTGGCCGTCAACAGTGATACAGGAGACATCGGCGCCATCGCCAAGAAGGCGGAGGACCTTGGGTTCCAGTCCCTCTGGATCGCCGAGCATCCCATAATCCCGGTGCACACCACATCCAAGTACGGCGGCACCCCCGACGGCAGCATACCCCCATCCATGAGCGACATGGCCGACCCATTCATCTGCCTGGCCATCGCCTCCGCCACCACCAGCAAGATCATGCTGGGCACCAGCATCTGCCTCATTCCCGAACACAACCCATTGGTCCAGGCCAAGCAGATAGCCGCCCTGGATTTCCACTCGGGCGGGCGGTTCATATTCGGCATCGGCACCGGATGGCTGCGGGAGGAGACGGAAATCATGGGCGGCGACTTCGACCATCGCTGGACCCAGGCCCGGGAAGCCGTCGAGGCCATGAAGGAACTGTGGACCAAGGACGAGGGCGAATACCACGGCCGTTATTACGACTTCCCTCCGGTCCGGGTCTTTCCCAAGCCGGTCCAAAAGCCCCATCCCCCAATTTTCCTGGGCGGGGCGGCAAAAAACGTATTCAAGCGTGTTGTCAGCTACGGCGACGGTTGGATGCCGGTGCGGGCCACCCCCGAGAGCGTCAAGGCGGGCCGGGCGTCATTGGATGAACTGGCAGACGCCGCCGGACGCGACCCCAAGAGCATCCAGATATTGGTCTACGGCGCCTCCAGCCGTGACGAGATAAAACAGATGGAGGACGCAGGGGCCGACATGGCCACCGTCCGGCTGCCTTCCACCGCGCCAGGCGATGCCATATCCGGCCTGGAGAAACTGGCCGAGGAGATGTTGGGGTAGCTCCATGCGCATAGACGTCCACACCCACATCTCGCCGGACCGCATCGCCGCGCCGGTGCTGGAAGGCATGACCGCCACCTTCGGTTACCCGGCGGTGGGGGTAAATACCGTAGATGGAATAAAATCCCACATGCGCGCGTCCGGCGTGGACAAGTCGGTGGTGCTGGGCGTGGTGGACCGGGTGGAACATGTGAAGCCGGCCAACGACTGGCTGATCAGCATCCAAGACGACATGCTGGTGCCCTTCGGCGCCATCCACCCGGAGATGGATGACATGCCCGGCGAGGTTCGCCGGCTGCGGGAAGCCGGCATCAAAGGCGTGAAACTGCACCCGATGCTGAACAGCTTTTTCCCTGACGACCCCAAGATGTTCCCCCTGTACGAGGAACTGGGCAGCGACATGGTGCTGGAGGTCCACTCGGGACGCTGGGCCCACACCAAGCCGGGGGACACGGTCTATTCGCCGCCGGACCGGGTGATGAACATGATCCGGCAGTTCCCCAAGATGAAGGTGGTCTGCCTGCACCTGGGAGGCTTTTACATGCTGGACGAAGCCGAGCGGGAACTGATCGGGAAAGACAATGTCATCATCGACACCACCTGGCCGCCCGAGTTGAAAGAGGTGGGCACGGACACCCTGGCCGCCATCATCAACAAACACGGCGCGGACAAGGTCTGTTTCGGCACCGATTTCCCCCTGGCCGACATGGCGAAAGATTCCCAGTTCATCGAGAGCCTGCCCATCCCCGACGCCGCCAAGGAACGTATCCTGGGCGAGAATTTCAGGGAGTTAGTGGGGTTGTAGGCCACCTAGCTACAGGTCTCAAAACGTAGGGAGACATCATGTTGTTTGAGGCAAGCGAAAATCCCCCCAACCCCCCTTTGCAAAGGGGGGACGGGGGGATTTTAGTTGCCGCAGGAAAGTTTAGTTCCCACAGAGGGTGGTTCGACAAGCTCACCAGAGCGCAAGCGCAATTCAAGCATTGATGACGACTAGGCTATCCCGTTTTGGGCGCAACCGTCACCATCGATCACATGGTCGATAACGTGTTTCTTGATCCAGGCACGGTTAACGGGACGCGGCGCGCCAGGCGCCACCTCGCACCGTCACTCCCTGCGCATGGCGTGGGCTAATCGGTGGATGGC
>JACZYV010000038.1:0-18666 GCA_022570905.1 Chloroflexota bacterium | reverse complement strand
AGCGCCCACCGATCAAGTGGCCCAACGGTGAACGGGTGGCTTTATGGATCGCTCCCAACGTGGAGCACTACGAATACATGCCCGTTAAGCACGGGCCCCGCGACCCCTGGCCGCGCACCCCATATCCCGACGTGCAGCAGTACTCCTACCGGGACTACGGCAACCGGGTCGGGTTCTGGCGGATGCTGGAGGTCTTGGACCAACACAAGATTCGCTGTTGCGTGTCCCTGAACCTGGCCGTCTTGGAACATTTCCCAGAGATCCGCGACGCCATGGTGGAACGGGACTGGGATTTCATGAGCCACGGCATCTATAACACCCGCTACCTCTATGCGTACACCGAAGAGGAGGAGCGGGAGTTCTACCGGGACAATATCGATACGCTGAAACGGCAGACCGGCAAACAATTGAAGGGGATGCTGGGCCCGGCCATATCGGGAACCGTCCGCACCCCGGACCTGATGGCCGAGGCCGGGCTGATCTATCACACGGACTGGATGCATGACGACCAACCGGTGCCCATCAACGTGAATTCGGGCAAGCTGGTCTCAGTCCCATATTCCATCGAACTGAACGATTCGCCGTTGTTCCGGGTGAACTACGAAGCCGATTATTTCGCCGAGATCTGCAAGAGGCAGTTCGACCAGCTGTATAAAGAGGGGGCTGAGAGCGGCCGGGTGATGTGTATCGCCCTCCATCCCTTCCTGATCGGCCAACCCCACCGCATAAAATTCTTGGACGAGATACTCAGTTACATCTTGGCCCATGACGGCGTCTGGCAGACCACCGCCGACGACATAGCCGAGTACTACATCAAGAATTACTACGACCAGGCGGTGGACCACGCCCAGCAGTTCAAGGCCTAGCCGGTCTAGGTATAAAAAAATCTAAGGCGACGGGAGACCTGCCCATGCCTGCTGAAAGACGAGAAGGGATGGACCACGAGCACCACGAGTGGTCCCCCATATCCACCCGAGGCAAACTAAGCTGGCCCAACGATGCCAAAGTCGCATTGTGCGTAATAGTTACCTTGGAGCATGCCGAATGGGAGCCGCCGGAAGGCAGCTTCAGCGCCGACCAAGCCGGGGGGCTGGGCGTTCGTCCCTTCCCTGACTACCCCCGTTTTTCCCACCGGGAGTACGGCCACCGGGTGGGCATCTTCCGGGTGCTGGACACACTGGAACGCCTGGGCATAAAGTCCACCGTGGCCATGGACACTCAGACCGCCGAAGGGTACCCCTACCTGGTGAAGCATTGCCAGGACCGGGGCTGCGAGATCATCGCCCACGGCGTCTCCGGCAGCCAGATGATCTCGGCCAACATGTCCGTCGAAGAAGAAGCTGAATTCATCCGCTCTTCCATCGCCGCCATGAAGAAGGCCACCGGCGCGGCGCCCAGGGGCTGGTTCGGGACCGACTACGGCGAATCTGAGCGGACCCCGGGCCTGCTGCGCAAAGCCGGTATCGATTACCTGTGCGATTGGGTCAACGACGAGCAGCCCTACCCGATGAAGGACGGCCTGATCGCTCTGCCGACAATGCTGGAGATGGACGACGTGTTCACCATGTCGAACCGCCGCGTGCCCATCGACCGTTACGCCCAGTCGATGAAGGACGGGTTTGACACCATGTACCGGGACGGGGCAACAAATGGGCGCCTCCTGACCATCAACCTCCATCCGTGGCTCGTTGGCCAGCCCTTCCGTATCGGCTATCTGGAAGACGCTTTGGGTTACATGATGGGCCACGATGGGGTCTGGGCCGCATCGGGTTCGGAGATCATCGACTGGTACCGCGACAACCCGCCCGCCTGACCGGGATATGTCTGACAGACCAGATGGCTAAGGAATATTTAGAGAGATTGTCGGCATTTGTGGTAGATGCTACATCTGATCTATCTGGAAACATCGATCTTGAATGCAAACACTTTTTCAGTGGCGCCGCGCTGTATGCGGACGGAAGGATTTGCGTGTCTTTAACCCCGGTTGGCCTGGCTATTAAGCTCCCTGAGGAAACAAAAGATAATCTCTTAAAAGATAAAAAAGCCGTCCCCCTGACATACTTTCCAGAAGGCCCGGCCAAAAAAGGTTATGCCTTGTTTGTTGGCGGTGTTGGAGAGGGCAGCGAGATGCTTCATGGATACGTGAAGGAGAGCATAGAGTTTGTCCTCGCTTTACCGGCGCCAAAACGAAAGCGGAAATGACCGGTTTGGCGATCAAAATATGCGCTTGATTTGTCCCGAATCATGCCGCGGCGGCGAGGCGGCAGTCAAGCGTAACCAAAGCTGAAATCCCTTGACACCCATATACTGTTGTGATATTTTTCACTTGGCCTCTGACCAGAGGCTTTTTTGCGCGCGGGCACCTTCGTAAAAGCCGCCGTAAAAACGCCGATCTTCAGCCATCTACGGTATCCAATGTTCGATGATCCAAAAGCACTAACGAGTGTCGAGTGGAATAACATCCACATGTTCCTTCAGTGGTTCTGGATATATTTCCCGATCGTTGTAACTTTTGGAATCACCTTATTGATAGCCCACGCGATAATTCCCTCGTTGGTGAATACCGGCCACCTCCCGGAATCAACTCAGAAGCTGCGGGTACCCTTGACCGGGTTCGCCGTTCTTCTGTTTGCCGCCGGCACGGTGATCTTGATCCTTGGCGTCAATGCAACGTTGGATGTGGGGGCGATCTACAACCGGTGGTTCATCTAGCCGGTGCTCGATCGGGATCGAAATCACTGATAATGAGAGACCTAAAAAAAGACGATGAGCGGAACAACTAACTAGATGATGCCAAGTCGGAAAATGTTGCCCCTGATGATAGCCGGAGGGGTCGTAACGGTAATCATGGGTTTTGTCGTAGTCGTTCTGCTCATTTCCTGGTTCTCCAACCCTCCATTCGGCCTGGGCAACGCCCCGGCCCAACCGATCGCCTTCCCCCACACGGTCCACGTGGCGGAGAACAATATCCAGTGTGAGTTCTGTCACCGGAACGTGACCAAGGGCGCGGCCGCCACCGTGCCCGCCGTGGAAACATGCCTCTTCTGCCATAAAGACATCGACGGTGGCACTGTCACCGCCCAGGCGGAGATCGATAAAGTCAGGACCGCCTTCGAGACCGACACGCCCATAAACTGGGAGCGGGTCCACCGCCTTCCGGACCACGTCCGCTTCATCCATGAAGCACATATCAGGTACTTTACCGACGAGACCATCCCCGTTAAATACGGCATCAACGGCGAAGAGATAACCCAGTCGCTTGATGTCGCTCAGACCTGCACCATATGCCACGGTGACGTTGGCAATAAGACTGTGGTGCAACCCAAGATCGGCCAGTCGTTGAAGATGGGGACCTGCGTCGATTGTCACCGGCAGAACAGCGTATCCACTGACTGCACGATCTGCCACAAGTAATGGATTTTGATGCAAAACAGGGTCATAGGTAGATGAAATTAACCCGGCGAAATTTTCTTGCTTGGGCCGGTCTCGGCGCGGTGGGAGCCGTTGCCTGTGAGGGATTTGGCATCCGCCGTGGAGAATTGGATATCCAGAGCCCCGTCCGCCTGCCGGAGGACTTGGTCCGGGGAAGCGACAACTGGTACGCCAGCTTGTGCCGGACCTGCCCGTCCTGCGAGGGTATCGTCGTACGGGTGATGGAGGGCAGGGCCAAGAAGATTCAAGGCAATCCCCTCTACCCGACCAACCAGGGCAAAACCCACGCCCGGTGCGAAGCAGGACTCCAGGCCCTTTACCATCCGGACCGCATAGCCACGCCCATGCGGCGCAGCGGCCCCCGCGGCTCCGACGAGTTCGTGCCCATCAAATGGCAGCCCGACGGCATCGACTCCCTCCGGAACGCCCTCCGGGCTAACGGCTCATCTTCGGTGATGATTACCGAGCCTCTAAGAGGACATTTGGGACTCCTGGTGGAACGTTTCGCCTCCGCCATCGGCGGCGAACACCTGGGCTTTGAAGCCATCGACAACAACACACTCCGGGCGGCGGTCAAGAATGTCTTCCAGCAAGACACCCTGCCCGACTTCGACTTGGACAACAGCCGGTTCATACTGTCTTTCGGCGCGGACTTCCTTTCCACCTGGGTCTCCCCCACCCGCTACAACCGTGGGTACGGCGAGTTCCGGCAGGGCGAGGGGCGGGACCGGGGCATGTTCTACCAGATAGATTCCCGGTTCTCCATGACCGCAGCCAACGCCGACAAATGGCTGCCGGTGCGGCCCGGTTGGGAAGGCCATCTGGCGCTCAGCTTGGCCCAGGTGATAGTTTCGGAGAACCTCCAAGCCCGCGGCGTCGACGTGGACACATTGGTCGGCGGAGACTCCGGTATCCAAGCCCTGAACAACTTCCGGCCTGAGACCGTAGCACCGTTGGCCGGGCTAACCCCGGAGATGACCGGCGGCGACCCGGTGGAGTTCCTGAAGAACCTGGCCCGCAGTTTCGCCTCCAACCGGCCCAGCATCGCCATCGGCGGCGGTTCCGCCGGCGCCCAGAGCAACGGCCTTTTCAACTTGGAGGCCATCTACGCCCTCAACTTCCTGGTGGGCAGCGTTGGCGGGAAGGGCGGGGTTAGATTCAATCCCGGCAGCCCTTGGGACGATGTCCCCGCATCCAGCAAAGTGGGCAGCCTGGAAGACTGGACCCGCGTAGCAGAGCAGATCCGCAGCGGAAAGACGAAGCTGCTGCTGCTTCACGGAGCGGACCCGGTGCACGGCCTGCCTGACTCGGTGCGGCTCAGAGACGCCATCGCCCAAGCCAATGACTTGTTCGTGGTCAGCTTTTCACCTTTCATCGACGACACCAGTGTGATGGCCGACCTCATCCTTCCCGACCGGGTCTCTCTGGAGGATTGGGGCGACGATATCGCCGAACCGGGGCCAGGATATCAGGTTGTGGGAATGCAGCAACCCGTGGTTAACCCGCTGGGAGACCTTGACCCTCTGAGCTTCCCCGACGTTCTGCTGACCATGGCCCAGGAATTGGGCAAGGAATCCCAGTTGCCGTGGGCCAATTTCAAGGCCATGCTCCGGGAAGGCTCCGATGCTTTGTTTGCGATGAACCGGGGTTCCATCGAAGCTTCTTCAGCCGACGAATTCTGGAACAATCTGCTGCGGCGCGGCGGCTGGTGGGACGAACGCCGCACTGGGCCCGCTGGCGTTAATGCGCCCGACGGCCTATTTCGGACCATCGCCGGTAAGGCAACCGGCCCGGACTTCGCCGGGATCGGCATGGGCTCCGACTCGTTCTACCTGGCCCCCTTCGCCCACAACACACTGCTGGACGGTTACAATGGCCACCTCCCGTGGCTGCAAGCGGCGCCGGACCCCTTGTCCACCGTCACCTGGCAAACCTGGGTGGAGTTGAATGACGTCACCGCTAAACGTATGGGAGTGAAAGAGGGAGACATCCTCCGCATAGAGTCTTCCAAAGATTCCATCAGGGCCGTTGCCTACCCGACCCCGGCCGCCCCTCTTGATGTGATAAGCGTGCCCTTTGGCCAGGGCCGCAAGCACGGGTCCGATTACGCCACCGACCGTCCCGGCCGGGAAAGCTCCAACGTGATGGACATATTGGAGACGACCCTGGTCAAAGGCACCGGTTCTCTGGCATGGGCCGGGACCAGGGTTCGAGTTTCCAAGACCGGCGAGAGCGTCAGCATCTCTAAGTTGGAAGGCAACGCAAGGGCCGTGGAGATTGGACTAACGCCTGCCGAGAAAATCATCAAGACCATCGCCCCGGAGAACGCCTGATGGCGCCCGCCGGGAGACGATTCGACAAAATACCGCACAGACAAACCAAGAAGCAGTATAGACAGGTTGACCAATGGTAACTAAGCGCATAGAGCATAAGTGGGGGATGGTAGTGGACCTGGACCGGTGCACTGGGTGCCAGGCCTGCGTTGTCGCCTGCCAAGCAGAGAACAACATACCCCTCAACTCCAAGGCCTATTTTCAGCAACGGCGGGCCTACGAATGGATCCGTATCGAGCGGTATTGGGAGGGGGAATTCCCCAACGTCAAGGCCAAGTTCATCCCCATCCTGTGCCAGCACTGCGAGAACGCGCCCTGCGAGCCGGTTTGCCCGGTGTTCGCCACCTACCACAACGACGAGGGAATGAACGTACAGATCTACAACCGCTGCATCGGGACCCGCTATTGCTCGGTCAACTGTCCCTACACCGTCCGGTTCTTCAACTTCTGGGAACCGGTGTGGCCGAAGCGGTTGAGGAACCAATTGAACCCTGACGTGACCATTCGGACCCGGGGCATCATGGAGAAGTGCACTTTCTGCGTGCAGCGCCTGCGCCGCGGTGAGGTGAACATAGAACGGCGTGGCCTGGAACCCCTGACCGGTGAACGGATCCCGGCTGCTGACCGGAAGCTCAATTACCGTCAGATGAAAGAGGGCAATCATCTACCAGCCTGCGTCCAAGCCTGCCCGACCAACGCCCTTAACTTCGCTGACCAGTACGACGAGACCGGCCCGGTTAAGAAGCACTTCGACGAGGCCAACGAGCAGATCGAGACCAGACACCGGGGCGGGCACGTTGATGAAGCACATACCCGCGTCTACCGGTTATTCGAAGAAATCGGCACCAAGCCCAACGTGATTTACCTGAAGAAAGTTGAACCATTCCCGTTGGAAAAGGCCTAGATAGATGGCGGCTACCGAACCTAAAGGTCACGGCCAACATGCCGGCATGTGGGTGTTCCCCGATGCCACGGTGATGAGCCGGGATGTCGCGGAAAAGATGCGGGCCATGCCTCAGCCGTTCGCCGTGGCGCTGGCTGTGTCCGGGATCTTGTTCATACTCGGCATAATTGGATTCGTGGCCCGTGCGGCTGATGACGGGTTCGGGGAGATAGCTCCTTGGGGCTATTACATGGCCATCTTCTCCATGATCTTCATGGTCACCAGCGGCGCGCCCCTGGTGGCGGTGGCGTTCCGTTTCACCAAGAGCCACTGGCGCAGGCCCCTTACCCGGGTAGCGGAGTTGTTTTCGGTCGTCGGAATCTTGAACCTTTTGATGTTCATCCCCATGATGTTCCTCCTTCCGTCTCTAGACAACCCGGCGGGCGTGGTTGAAGGTCAGATGGAGCTGCGGAGAACCATCTGGTTCGAGGGCCCCATCGGCGCACCCCACGTTTGGGACTTTTTGGGAGTGGCGTCCCTGACCATAACATCGATGGCGATCCTCTGGGTCTCTTTGATGCCGGACATGGCCGAGTCCCGCGCCACCGCAACCGGATTCAAGGGCTGGCTATATAACAGATTGGCCGGCCATTGGTACGGCACCAAGCGCCAGTGGAACACGCAGAAGGCCGGGCTGGCCCTGCTTGGCGCCTTCTACTTCATGATTATGGTGTTCGTCCACTTCTTGATCAGCTCCGATTACGCTCAGAGCTTGATCCCAGGATGGAAAGACTCGATATTCCCGGTCATCTACACTATTACCAGCCTGCAGATGGGCCTGGGCGCCATCCTCGTCACGATATTCATCATGCGGCGGTGGGGTGGCTACGAAGGCTACATCGGCAAGTCGACCTTCTGGTCGGCCAGCAAGGTGTTGCTGGGAGTAACCCTGCTGTGGGTCTATCACCTGTTCGCGTTCTTCATCACCTTCTGGTTCGGACGGTTGGAGATCGAGCAGAACATCATCAAATACTTGGTCGTTGATACCTACGCCATCATCTTCCTTCTTAATCTGGCGTTCAGTTTCGCTCTGCCGTTCGCGGTCCTTCTTTGGAACCCGGTGCGGCGCACCGCCTGGGGGCCGGCCCTCGCCGGCAGCATGGTGCTATTCGGCGGCCTCATGTTCAACATCAGGATCTTCGTCGGGTCGGCCAACGCCGCCCCGGGGGCAGAAATATACGATTTCTTTTTGGAACATATTCCCGCGCCGGTTTATCCCGATATATGGGACGTTTTCATGGTGATCGGAGGGCTTGGCGCGGCCGTCTTCATCTACCTGGCGGCCACCAAGCTGTTTCCCTTGATGTCTCTTTGGGAGATGAAAGAAGGCACGCTGTACCAGAAATGGGGCAAGTTCATGCGCGGTGAATATCTGATATTGGCCAAACCTGAGTAAACAGGTTTAATATTCCCACGCCGAAGCCCGGCGTTGATCCCGGACCTTGAATCTGGGAAACCATCCAACGGAGAATCATGCAGGAAGGCAGACCGCTAAATTCTAGGCAGGTAAACAGGGAACTGCTGGTGAGTATGCTGAACTCACCCAAGTGGTTCTGGATGGTCATTGGCGTCCTTGGCCTCATCGTGCTTATCGCCATGAGCGCCGCCGGCGTCTTGATAAACCAGGGCTTTGGCGTTACCGGCCTGAACCGCCCGGTGATGTGGGGCTTCTTCATCACCAACTTCGTTTTCTGGATCGGCATCAGCCACGCCGGTGTGATGCTATCGGCCATCCTCCGCCTGTCCAAGGCCGAATGGCGGCGCCCCGCCACCCGTGCCGCGGAGATACTGACCGTCTTCTCACTATTGACGGCCATGATGATGCCGCTGATCCACACAGGCCGCCCTTGGCGCACGGTCTATTGGATCTACACCATGCCCTTTGTGCCTTACGACTACGCCCGCGGGATCTGGCCCAACATCCGGTCACCTTTGGTCTGGGACCCCAGCGCCGTCTACACTTACCTGACATCCAGCATCCTGTTCGTCATGGTGGCGTTGATTCCGGACTTCGCCGTGTTGCGCGACCGCACCACCGGCCTGAGCCACCGCATCTACGGAATGCTGGCCATGGGCTGGCAGGGCAACCCCAGACAATGGAAACTGCAAGTCATCGCCGGAGTGTTGCTCTCGGCGCTGATCCTGCCGGTGTTCGTCTCGGTGCACAGCATCGTGTCCTGGGATTTCGGTATGGCGGTCTCCGTAAAATCCTGGCACTCCACCATCTTCGCCCCCTATTTCGTGGTGGGCGCGGTCCACTCCGGAGTGTCGGCCGTGGTCTTGGTGTTGATGATTCTGCGCTATATCTACAGTTGGCAGAACTACATCCGTCACGAGCACATCGACGCCCTGGGCCGCCTGCTGATCGTGGTGGCCACCGGATGGTTCTACTTCTTCGTGATGGAAGTCATCTTCGGCTTCTACGGACGCGAGGCTGACGAGATCGCTGTGAGGAACTTCCAGTTCATGGTAAGTCCGTGGAATATCTGGATGATGATCTTTGTGGGTATGACTTACTTCCTCCCGGTTTCCATCTGGCTAAGCCGTTCAGCGCGGCGGAACCTATGGATCATGTCCATCGCATGTGTCTCGGTGAACATCGGCATGTGGCTGGAACGGTTCCTGATCATCGTGCCCGGTCTGGCCCGGAAACAGTTGTTGACCTTTGATTGGTACACCTACCGGCCCAGCACGGTGGAATGGCTCATCATCATCGGCACGTTCGCAATGGTCTCCATCTTGATGGTGACGATTGCCAGGGTGGTGCCGCTGATCCCGCTCTATGACATCAAAGAGGGTGAGATCCTAAGGACTGAAATCAAGATCGGCCGGGTCTCAGTGCCGGCGGTCTTCCGGGAAGATTAGCCGGGGGAAGAAAAACCAAGAGTAGGAATCTCGAGGGAACAGAAAATGGCCAAATCACCGATATTAGGGTTGTTTGAGAGCGCGGATCATGCCGCCGATGCCGGCGATGCTCTCAAAGCGGCTGGCGTTCCACAAACCGATTATGACTTTCTGACGGACACGCCCTATCCCGAGGGCGCTTTCGGGGAGAGATATGAAAGTCACCGGCTGTACATCTTCCCCTTCGTGGGGGCGATCATCGGCCTCACCGTGGGGATCCTTCTGACCTCCATGACCCAGATGGCCTACCCCTTGGTCCAGGGCGGCAAACCGATCTTATCGCTGCCTCCCATGGCTGTGGTGACCTACGAAAGCACCATGCTCACGGCCATCATCTTCACCATCATTGGAATCATCTTCGAGTCGCGGCTGCCCGCGTTTAAACAGGGCTTGTATGACACCCGGATCACCGAAGGTTACATCGGTGTTCTGGTCAACGTGGATGAAGAAGACCTAACCAAGACCCAGACCTTGCTCACCCAGGCCGGAGCCATCGACGTGATACGCAATGACGGAGGGCCAGGGGCCTAATGGTATACCGGGTCAGTGCATATTCGGTCTCGCCCGGCGCAGACCGTCCCCAAACCGGAAGCAGCAAGCGCGGTCTGAGGCGCTGGTTCTTCGGAGCCGCCATGCTCTTTGGACTCGTCTTGGTGGCCTGTAGCCAAGGCACCTACCCTTTGGATATCTTCTACGAGCAACATTACCAGCAGTCTTACCGGTCCCACGAGCCGCCCCGTTTGACCGGTGTGGCCGATGCAGTAGCCGTCTATCCGCCCACCGCATCCATCGTGACCAACACCGGCGCGGACCTATTTCTGGTCAATTGCCAGATGTGCCACGGCGCCGACGCCAAGGGCACCGGCCCGGTATTGGCCATACTGACCCAGAACTATGGGTACGTGCCCATCGTCGATACAAACATCACCAACAGGCCGGTAGCGTTGATTGAGGCCAGGTTGGAAGCTACCGCCAGGCCGCTTGGACCCGCTTCGGTTATGCCGCCCTTCGGCAAGCTATTGAGCGGGGAAGAACGCGCCGCCATCGCCCGGTACATCGGTTCGCTCCCCAAATAACTAGCCCAGGTAACTGGCACGCACCAGAAAACCCGGAGCGCATTGGGGCCGCGCTTCCGGTTGCGATTGAGATATGAGACCTTCGATGCAACCCCCCCAATGCTTCTCTCCGGTCAAACCTGTTTCCAGGGCGCTATTGCTGCTGGCGGTATTTGCGGTAATTACCGCATGGGCCATCGCCCAGAACGGCGTCCTGCACGCCCAGACCCCTGAGCCCACGTCTACGGAAGCCACCTTTAGTGAAAGGCAGGCCCAGGGCATCGACCGTATGATCATGTGCCCGGTCTGTCCGGCCGAGACCATCGACCAAGCCCAGGTTGAGATCTCTCGCCAGATGCGTAAGATAGTCCGGGATATGCTGGCTCAAGGCAAAGACAGAGAAGAGATTCTCGACTTCTTCGTCGAACGCTATGGCAAGGACATACTTGCGGCCCCACCCAAGTCGGGGGCGAACTTGGTGGCCTGGCTGCTGCCCGTCGGCGGGGTGCTGGCCGCTTTGGTGGCCGTGTTCTTCATCATCCGTTCCATGACCCGGCGGGGACCGGTTGTCGCCACCTCTCAGCCGGCCCAGGATGCTGGCCTGATCCCTTATTTGGAACTGGTCGACCGCCACCTGGAAATGACTCGCGGCGGCTCCCGGCCCGGCGGCACATCCAACCAACCCGGTCCTGGCGTAGAATCACCTGGTATGGACCAATCTGATCAAACGGAGCCTTCTGGCCGGACTGACCGCCCTGGTGCAGAAGAGAGCAGGTAGATGGCTGAACTTGGTGCAATAAGTCTTTGGATCGCCCTGGCGCTGGCTGCCTATTCCACCGTTGGGTCGGTGGCCGGCAAGCTGCGTTTGTCGCCGGCGCTGGTGGAGAGTTCCCGATCGGCCATGTACGCCGCCGCGCTGGCCCTGCTGGTCGCCACCCTCAGCCTGATCATTGCCTTCATCAGCCGTGACTTTGAGATTGCCTACGTGGCCGCGCACAGTGACCTGGCCATGCCCAACAGGTTCACCTGGGTGGCCTTCTATGCCGGCAACGAGGGTTCCCTGCTGTACATCGCCACCATCCTGTCCTTCATGTCGGCGATCGCCATCTGGCGGGCGCCGGAGAAGGTCAAGGACGCCCTTCCCTACACCACCGCTGTCCTGATGCTGACCTTGACTTTTTTCGTGGCCGTGACCGCCGTCATGGCCAACCCCTTTGACAAACTCCCCTTCGTGCCCCTGGACGGCGAAGGGATAAACCCCCTGCTCACCCACTTCGGCATGTTTTTTCACCCACCTGCCTTGATGGCCGGATTGATTGGCCTCACGGTGCCCTTCGCCTTCGCCACCGGTTCGCTGTTGGCCGGCAAGACGGGAGACGAATGGGTGGACGCCGGGCGGGTCTGGGGCCTGATCTCCTGGGTATTATTGGCCTCCGGTCTGCTCCTGGGGTCTTGGTGGGCCTACACCATCCTGGGCTGGGGCGGGTTTTGGTTCTGGGACCCGGTGGAGATCGCCGCCTTCATGCCATGGTTGGTCCTCACGGCCTTCATCCACTCCATCATGGTCCAGAAACGCCGCGGCATGTTCCGCATGTGGAACATCGTCTTGATCAACGTGGCCTTTGGGCTGGCGCTATACGGCATGTTCATGAACCGGGGCGGCTCGGTGCCCTCGGTCCATTCATTCGGGGCTTCCAGTTTGGGTTGGGTCTTCCTGCTGTTCCTGGCGGTTGGAGTGGCGGTCCCCTTTGCCATCTTCATCTGGCGCTATCCGCTGTTGAAGAGCGCCCGGAACCTGGACTCCATGCTCTCCCGGGAGGCGGCGTTCCTGGTTAACAACCTGCTGCTATTGGCCATCGCCTTCGTCTCGCTTTGGGGCACCGTCTATCCCCTGATCTCCCGGTTGACCAGTAACGAGGAGATCACGGTGGCCCGTCCCTTCTACGACCAGGTGAACGGACCCTTGATGCTGGGCTTGATCTTTCTCATGGGGATCGGGCCGCTGATCCCATGGCGCAAGGCCAGTTTCTCCAGTCTTAGAAAGTCGCTGTTGCCACCTGCCGCCGTGGGTCTGGCCACCGTGGCCATCTTGTTCTCCCTTGGCCTGCACAAAGACTACGCTCTGATCGCCTTTGGATTGTCGGCGGTCGTGACCACCGGCATCCTGTTGGAATGGTACCGGGGAACACGTTCCCGCCATCGCGGCACGGGGGAGAATTACGCCGCCGCTTTCCTGCACCTGATCTGGGCCAACCGGCCCCGTTACGGGGGCTACATCGTGCACCTGTCGATAATCATGTTGACCCTTGGCATAGTAGGCACATCTTTCTTCAACACCCAGGTCGATGTGGTATTAAGTCCCGGAGAGAGCGTCACCGTCGAGGACTACGAGTTGGTCTTCTTGGGCAGCGTCGAGATTCCCAAGGACAACCGGACTGAGTACACCTCCACCATACAAGTTTTTCGTGGCGGGAAACTTTTGGAGACCCTCCGCACCACCCGGGCCTTTTACCCCAGCTTCAACATGGCCTCCACCAGAGCGGCCGTGCGCTCCACTCCCGTGGAGGACTTGTTCATCGTTCCCAGCGAGAACCTGGCCGACGGAAGCGTGGGGTTTCGCATACTGGTGAACCCGCTGATCTGGTGGATGTGGGTGGCCGGCCCGGTGATGATGCTCGGCACGGTGATAGCTCTGTGGCCGCAGACGGTCCGCGCGCCGGCCCCAGCGCCGAGCCCAGCCCGTTTGGCCGCCAGACCACGGCCCACGGCCGCCTAGCCCGTTTGGCCTCCCTGGTAAACTGAGTCCCATGGACGCGGAAACGGTCATATCCATTTTCTTTGGCGCGGTGTTGGCGGTCTTCAGTTTCGCCGTGGTGGGCTACGCATTTATACATGGGCGTCAATCTAAATCTGACGGCGTCGACGTCCCTCCGGAGTCTGGCGATCAGGCCCTGGCCGATATATTCGACGCCATAACCACGCTGGACCTAGAGTACCAACTGGGCCGGATGCCCCAGGAAGAATTTCAAGCCCAATTTCAGGGTTACCGGATGCAGGCCGCCAGCGTGCTCAGGGACCAACTTGAGGCGGGCCGGGGCGACCCAGCCTGGGCACTAGAACAGGAGATACTCCTAGCCCGGGGCGCACAGGAGAACTACGATAGAAGGACGATTGCCTGCCCCGACTGCAGCGCGGCCGTCCTGGGGGGCACACCCGCCTGTCCTCACTGCGGCGCAGAGATGGCGCCTCAATCGTGACTGTAAAGCTGGCCTTTTGTGGGGCTCTGGCCGCCGCGCTGTTTCTCTTCCACCCGGGAGAGACCTCGCTTCTGGCACAGGAAACCACCGATGTCCGCGGACAGGTGGTGAACGGCACGGAAGGAGCGGACCTCCCGGACGACCTCAACGTGTTGATGTTGATAACCGGCGCGGACGGAAGGTTGGCCGGCACCGGCCAGGCGAGACCAGACGCCCAGGGCCGGTTCGTGTTTGAAGGCGTTCAGATCGTAGACGGGGGCACTTACACCGTCAGCGTGGACCACCTGGGCGTCTTCTACGGGACCTCGCTGGACAGCGGCGGTCTGGCCGATGACGTGGTGTTGACCGTGTACGAGACGACGCGGGACGCCTCCATCATCCAGGTGGAGCGGCAGGTGATGGTTGTTGTCGCCGTGGACAAGAATGCTCGATTGGTCAGCGCCATCGAGTTCGTGCGCATCGTCAATCCCACCGACCGGACTCTGCTCCCGGACTTAACGAAACTGGACACGATCAGTTTTCTTCGCTTCGCCCTGCCACCCGACCCGGCGGAGCTAACCGTCCAATCGGACTTACCGGGCGGGGACGTCGTGTCCATCGGCACCGGGTTCGCCCTCACCTCGCCCGTCATCCCCGGATCCCACAGCATCGACTTCTCTTATACTTTTCCCTACCAAGGGGAATCCCTGTCCTACCGGCAGAGCCTGGTCCAAGGGGCGGGTATCTTCCAGGTGCTGGTTCCGGAGACGTTCCCAGACATGGCCGTGCCTTCACTGAACAGCATCGACCCGGTGAACATTCAAGGAACACTGTACCGGGCCTACGAGGGGAGAGACTTCCCTCCGGGCCAGGGGCTACAGTTGGAGATCACCGGCCTGCCGCTGCCCGGAGTCTGGGCCCGGTTCTCCAACTCGGTGTCCAGCGGCGCTTTCTGGCAGATCGCCATTCCCAGCGCTCTGGGCGCGACCTTGGCTGCCATGCTCCTGTGGGGCTTGACACGGGGCTACCGTCCAGTTCCGGAGAGCAAAGGGACGTTCACGGACCCTTTGACCTTGGATCCGGCGGAGAGGGCGACTGTGGTACGGGCGGTGGCAGCCCTGGACCAGCGATACCAGGAGGAGGGCCTACCGGAAGCGGAATACCGGGCCCAACGGCGGGAACTCATGGCCCAGGTTTTGAAGCCTTCAATCTTTAGCGAGGACCCAGGCGTTACCCAAGACCCGGACGCAGGCGAAATTACCGTTGGAGAGCAACCGGAATGACCAAGCGCAGCTGGATAATATTGGGCGGAGGCGTCCCTTTGTCGGCGTTGATCGCCCTGTTGGTCTGGGCCTCCATCGGCACCGGTGGTAACCCCGGAGGCCTGGCCGTGAACTCCGATCTTTTCGAAGCCAAGATCGATGTTGGAGCGGCCAGGGACTTCGAATTACAATTGATCGGCGGTGGCACCCTGAAACTCTCCGACCTCCGAGGCAAGGTTGTGATGGTGGACTTCTGGGCCTCGTGGTGCCCGCCCTGCCGCGCTGAAGCCCCGGCCCTGGCCAGGGTGTACCGGGAGTTCCAGGGGCAACCGGTGGAGTTCGTTGGGGTGGATATCTGGGACAACCCCGGCGATGCTGAGGTCTATCTTCGGCAAGAAGGGATAACCTACCCCAACGGGTTCGATGCCAGCGGCGTTATCGCGATCGACTACGGTGTCCGGGGCATCCCTGAGAAGTATTTTATCGACCGGGATGGCATACTGGTCAAGAAGCTGTCGGGCCCATTGACCGAGACGGTCCTCCGAAACGCCATCAACGAACTGCTGGAAAGATGATTTGGAAGTTACGGCCCAGATAAGTTGGCCCACGGGGAATCATAATGAGCACTCCACAAGTAGTGGTCGTAATGGACTGGGGAGGCACCTGGACCAGAACCGCGGTCGTCAACAGACAGGGTGAGATCCTCTGGCAATCGCGGGAGCCCAACCCCCAGGGAGGCAGCAAAGAAGAGTACCTGGCCAACGCTGAAAGGCTGCTGGCCAACGCTATCCGGCAAGCCGGCGGCCCCGTGGCGGGCATCGGCGCCGCCGTGGCCGGTCCGGTGGAACCCACCACCGGCACCTTCTATCAGCCGCCGAACTTGATGGTGCTTGATGGAGTCGCGTTCAAAGCCCTTTGGGAAAATATATTCGACGTGCCGGTTTGGGTGGGCAACGACGCCAACCTGGCGGCATTGGGCGAGCATTACTACGGGGCCGGAAAGGAGTCCGCGGACAACGGGCGTCCCGTGAAGACCCTGTTCTACGTAACCGTCAGCACCGGGGTGGGTGGCGGCGTGGTGGACAAGGGCTCGCTGTTCTTGGGCGCCAACGGCCTTACCGCGGAGATCGGCCATACCCTCGTCGACACGTCAGATTCGGCCCTGGAATGCCAGTGCGGGTCCAAAGGGTGCCTGGAAGCGATGGCGTCCGGCACCGGTATCGAGCGAATCGCCAGGCAAAAGTTGGCTTCGGGCGGGTTTCCCGGCTCTAGATTAGCCTCTCTGGACATAAACTCGGTCGATTCCGAGGCGGTCTTCGATGCCGCGGAGAAGAAGGACCCGCTGGCAATGACGATATTGGACGGAGCGGTGTCCGCACTGGCCGTCGGGTTGACCAACGTGGTCCACCTGTTCAACCCCGACATGATCGTGTTGGGCGGCGGGGTGACCGATGGGCTGGTGAAGCTAGACCTGCTTCCGCGTATACACCAGCAGATATTGGACCGCGCCATGAGCGAACTCCACAAGGATTTCCAACTCACCCCAGCCCGGCTGGGAGACTCGGTGGGCCTGGTCGGAGCCGCCGCCCTGGTCTGGGACCAGTTGGGGGCAGGGGGCTAGCCCACCTCTCGGCACTCTGGCGGATTCGCGTTCTTCGAGAGTCCCGATGAAATCGGACCCGTGGAAGGGACAATTACGACTCGGGCGGAGGAGGCAGCATCGCTTTTAGCTGGCGGAAAAGGCTGGCCAGGAAGACCCCGATCAGCAATGCCCCGATCGCCACCACCGTCGGTACGAGCCAGGGGTAACGCTCGGTAAAGGGTTTCGGAGAAATCGTAGGTCCGGTGAATAGAGGGTTGGCGGTATGGGCTCCCAATCCGGCCACGGGCAGGTTCTCGGTGACCAGGTAAGGGAAGATGCGCTCCAGTTCGTAGGTGGGAGGCACCGCATCGGGGTTTCCGTAGTAGAGCCTGTAGCTGCCGCCGGGGTCCGCGGAAAAGATCAACTTCCGCGAATATCCGCTGGCCTGGAGACCCATTACGGCCAGCGGGGAATCGTCTTCGTTGAAAATGGTGAGGCGGAAATAACGGTACCTGGACTCCGGATAGCTGATGGAAAGCTGACTGCCCACGAACTTTGGGGTATTGAAAACGTAGAGGTTCTCGGACCGGCGGAGCAGGGCCCAGAACTGGTTGTCATGGCTCCCCTCCAAGCTAACGCGGCGGTAAAAGTTCGCCGGTCCAATGGCCAGGGACAAGCGATTGGTTGGGAACCCCCCGCTCCCCAGGTCGAATACCAGTTGTGTGCTCTTCTCCGCCGTGTCTTCCACCCGCGCCGATATGCTTACCGGATAATCTGTCCGGCTGGGCGGTATCTGCTGGGAGAAAAACACCACGGCCCCCAGCACGTCCAGGGGAGGCAGTTCTCCATCGACGATTCGGACCCTGAGGTAGCGGGCGGTGCTGGCAGGGTACTTCACCCGTGTATCCCTGGTGGTGAATCCCCGCGCCTCAATGGTGAAATCAAATATCTGGCCGTCCTCGTCCAGTATCCTCCAGTTTTCTGCGTCCTCGCTTCCCTCTACCACGATGTCCCGCTGGAAATTTTCTGACGAAGTGCTTATCTCCAGCTCGTTGTGCAGAGTTCCTTGTTGGTTCAGATCCAGGACGAAGGTGGTGTGTTGACCGGGGACGCTCCCCAGGTCCCGCATGGTCACCGATACCGATGCCCGCCGCTGCTCCCCCCTTTCCACCAATAGAACGAAGGGCACCTCCAGCTGGCTATTCTCTTCAATGACGCGGAGGTCGGAGAGGGCCGGCGCGGCATGAGCAAATACATCTCTGTCCGGCACAACTTCCACCAGCGAAGTCTCCGACAGAACATCGGAAACCGGCACGGATTTGAAGAACCGCCACTCTTGGACGGAAAAGTCCGCCGATACCAGGGTGGCGGTTAGAAGCGACAACCCAGCCGCCAGGGCCACCAACCCCATGCTCAGCGGGACCAACCCCTTCCACGCAAGGCGCATCAGTTGAGCGAACCGAAACCGCGGCACCGACCATCGCACCAGCATGAAGAAGAAAAGGAACACCGTAATCTTCCCCCCGAGTACGAGCATCTTAAACACCATGGCCGCCACCGAAGTATCGCCCGGCTGCAATCCGGGTACGAACGGCAGATGCCACCCACCCAGGAACAACACGGCGATGAATGCGCTGGCCGTGATCATGTGGGCGTACTCCGCCAGGAAGAACAGGGCGAACTTCATGGCACTGTATTCGGTGTGATACCCGCCTACCAATTCCTGCTCCGCCTCGGCCACATCGAGAGCTTCATCTGCGTCAATCAGCAAAGCAAGCAGCGGCACGCCTCCCTCTCTGAACTTGAAGTGCTCGAGTTCGCCATCCTTCGTGTCTATTGCAAACCGGCAGATCACGTCGTTGCCCCGCTCGATTCTCTCGAGCGGTGAGAGAAGGTGGACGCTGCGCTGTTGTTGAACA
>JACZYV010000187.1:0-5133 GCA_022570905.1 Chloroflexota bacterium | reverse complement strand
GGAAGAAGTCCTCCAGCACAAGTCAGACCCGGAACTAAAACTGACCTTCAAACAGATCGCCGCGCGGATGATTCCCACCGGCGGCCCCATCGTGGGCTCCGCGGGCGTCAACCCCCCCGGTCCCGGCCCGTCAATCGGCGTCCACGTTGTCGATGTGGAGATCGACACCGACACCGGCAAGGTGGAGATCCTGCGCTACACCGCCGTGCAGGACGCCGGCAAAGCGATCCACCCCGCCTACGTCGAAGGCCAGATCCAAGGCGGCGTGGTGCAGGGCATCGGCTGGGCGCTCAACGAAGAGTACGTATACAACGACAAAGGCGTCATGCTGAACAGCAGTTTCCTGGATTACCGGATGCCGACGTCGCTGGACCTGCCCATGATCGACACGGTGATCGTTGAGGTCGCCAACCCCAACCACCCGTACGGCGTCAGAGGGGTTGGAGAGGTGCCGATAGTGCCTCCCATGGCCGCCATATCCAACGCGATCTACGACGCCATCGGCGTCCGGATGAATGATCTGCCCATGTCTCCGGACAAGGTCCTGGAGGCTCTCTGGGCGAAAGAGGGTAAGTAAACGGCGATGGCGGAAGTATGGATCCCGCCAAAGCTGCAACAGTTAACCGGCGGCAATCAGCAGGTCCAGGTGGAAGGCAGCACCGTCCGCCGGTTGATCAACAACCTGGAGAAACAATATCCGGGGATCAAGGAATTCCTTTGCGACGAGATGGAGGACGACCTGATTCCCGGTCTCGCAGTGGTGATCGACGGCGAGGTCAGCCTGTTGGGCATGTTGGATAAGGTGCAAGAGAACAGCGAAGTGCATTTCCTCCCCGCCATCGGCGGCGGCTGAAAAGGTTTTTCCCATGATATGACTCGGTACGAGTGTGGCGGGGCCAGCGGAAACGCCGGTCCCGCCACCTGTTTTTATCAAAGGACCGCTGAAACAGAGGTGCGAACATGACTCAAGTCGAGCCCATCCGGATGCGTCCCAAACTTAGTTCCCAGGCCAAGCGGGAAGTGCGGCGCGACTCCCGCCTGCGGCAGGCCCGGACCTGCTATGGCCATCTGGCCGGAGTGGCCGGGGTGGCGCTCATGGATGAATTGCTCGGCCTGGAATGGCTTGAGGAAACCCCGCCGCCCGTTTCCGGCAACCGGGTCTGCTATGCACTGACCCCCAAAGGGCTCCAGGCGATGGAAGGACTGGGAGTGGATGTGTCCGCGGCGGCCAAGTCCACCGGAAATTTCGCCTTTGGCTGCCTGGACTGGACCGAGCGGGGGCACCATCTGGGCGGGGCTTTGGGCCGGGCCGTCACCGCCTTCCTGACGGAGCAGGGGTTTGTGGGCCGGACGCCGGGAAGCAGGGAAGTGACATTACAGGGCAGCCCCCGATTCTGGTTGGACGGCGCCGTTCCCCAACGTTAGAATACCGGTGCCCAAGGCAGGTTTCTGGTGTGGCTGTGTGGGGGCCGACTTGATCTGGAGGAGCGCCCATGGTGGACCAACTCACCGATTCCCAACGCAGATGGCACGACTTGGCGGCGATGCACGCCGACGACTTTGCCCAGCGGGCGGCCCAGCACGACGCCGAAAACAGCTATCCCTTCGAGAACATGGAAGCGCTTCGGGCCTCGGGCTATACCTCCATGCCCATCCCGGCCGACATGGGCGGCGGCGGTGCGTCTCTTTTGGAAGTTTGCATCGCCCAGAACCGCTTGGCCCAGGGGGACGGCGCCACGGCCCTGGCGGTCAACATGCACTTCGGACTGCCCTTCGTCATGTGCGACCTGATCAAGGCCGGCGACGACCATCCCCGGCCCCTTCTTGAGAAGATCGCCGCCGAGAGGCTGATGGTCTTCGGAGTGATCACCGATCCACTGGTGGATTCCATGAAGGGCATCACCGGCTTGGGTTACACCACGGTGAAGGCCACCAAGACCGAAGGTGGTTTTCTCATCAACGGCCGCAAAAGTTTCGGCACCAACAGCCCCGGCGGCGACCTCTTCGCCAGCACCGCCATCTACGATGACCCGGATGAAGGTGAGGTGGCCATGATCTTCGTCCTGCCCAGAGACACTGAGGGCCTAACCTGCCTGAACGATTGGGACACCATGAGCATGCGGGCCAGTCAGAGTCATAGTTGGACACTGGAAAATGTGTTTGTCGCCGAAGATGACGTGATCCGCCATAAGCCCTGGGTCTGGGACCAGTTCGCCAGGGGCCTCTGGGCGTGGCATGGCGGCAGCTTTTCCGCGATCTATCTTGGCATCGCCAAGGCCGCCCGGGACTACGCCATCGAGCAGACCAAGGGGCGGACCCGGATCCCCTTCAAACACCCAGGGAGCTATTACCCCGGCAACCAGTTCCTGGCGGCGGAGATGGACATCGCCCTGAACGCCGCCTGGGCTTTCCAGACCAAGGTGGCCCAGCGTCTGGACGGCGAGAACGGCAGGGACGACGACACCCTGATGGAAGCCGTGGGCATGCAGTATTTCTGCATGAAAGCGGCCCAAGACGTGGTGAACAAGGCGGTGGACATGGTCGGCGGCGCGGCCCTGGCCAGAGGACGGCCCCTGGAACGTCACTACCGGGACGTCCGCGCCGGGACCATGCATCCCATCGGCGGATTCGACGCCCTGGAACTGATCGGCAAACACGCCTTCGGCATCCCATTCGATGTGGAGCCCCGGTACGTCTAGTCGACCAGCCCAACCCGGAAGAAGACACTTGGGAGAATAGCTGACCGTGTACGTGATTGGAATCGACGTTGGTGGCACGTTCACCGACTTTGTGGTCGCCCAAGAAGGCCAGCCTCCCCGTTATTTCAAGACTGCCTCCACGCCCAACGACCCCTCCGAGGGGCTGATGACCGGCCTCAACGACGCGGCCTCCGCCCACGGCCTGTCTCTGGAAGATTTTCTGGCGTCCGCCGACATGATCATTCACGGCAGCACCGTGGCCACCAACACCCTGGTGGAGCGCAAGGGCGCCAAGGTTGGCCTCATCACAACCGATGGGTTCAGGGACCTGCTGGAGATGCGGGAGGGGCTGAAAGAGGACCGCTACAACCTGCGCATGACCCCGGTTGAGCCGTTGGTGCCCCGCTATCTGCGGGCCGAGGCGTCCGAACGGGTCTTGGCCGACGGCAGCGTCAAGGTGGCCCTGGACGAAGACGCACTGAACGCGGTCCTGGACGGCCTGAAGGACGAGGGAGTGGAGTCGTTGGCCGTCTGCTTCTTATTCTCCTACCTGAACCCGGCACATGAGGACCGGGTTGGCGAGATAATCCAGGCCAAGTTCCCAGGGATGTACACATCTCTCTCGTCCCAGGTCATCCCCCAGATAAAGGAGTTCGACCGCCTCAGCACCACCGTGATCAATTCCTACGTGGGGCCGGTGCTGGGCCGGTATCTGGAGAGCCTTCAGGAACGGTTGAAATCGTTCCGTCAGGCCGGCGATTTCCTGATCATGCAGTCCAACGGAGGCGTTGCGCCCATCGAGGACTCACACCGGCTGGCGGTGCGCTCCATACTGTCGGGACCCGCCGGCGGGGTCAGCGGCGCGGCCGCCTACGGGCGCTTGGTTGGCGCCTCCGACATAATTGCCTTTGACATGGGCGGCACCAGCACCGACATCTCCCTGATCGAGGATGGAGAACCCCATCTCAGCACCGAGAAATTCGAGGGCGGTTGGAAGATATCGGTCCCGATGATCGATATCCACACCATGGGCGCCGGCGGCGGCAGCATCGCCTCGGTTGGGCCCGGCGGCATCATGAAAGTGGGCCCTGAGAGCGCCGGTGCCCTGCCCGGCCCAGCTTCCTACGGCAAGGGGGGCGAGCTCCCGACGGTCACCGACGCCAACCTGGCGTTGGGTTACCTCAACCCGGACAACTTCCTGGGCGGCAGCGCGAAGCTTCAAAAAGACTTGGCCGAGAAGGCCGTGGCTGAGCACGTGGCCCAACCCCTCGGCCTCTCCATGCTCGAGGCGGCGGAGGGTGTCTCCACCGTGGTTTCCACGTCCATCGCTGAAGGCATCCGGCTCATGTCGGTCCAGCGGGGCGTGGACCCCCGCCGGTTCACCATGTTGGCCTTTGGCGGGGCGGCGGGACTACAGGCCGGCAAGGTGGCCAGGCAACTCCAGGTGGAGAAGGTGATCATACCGGCCGCGGCCGCGGTGCTCTCGGCCCACGGCATGCTGTCCACCGACCTCAAATACGACTATTCCCGGTCTTATCCAGCCGCCTTAGTGGGCATAGACCTGGATTCGGTGAAGAAGATCGTCGCCGATATGGAGACCGAGGGCCGGAACAAACTCTTGGGCCAGGGCGTGCCCGAGGCGGACATCGAGATTTCGGTCTCCGCCGACATGCGTTACCTGGACCAGATCTATGACGTCAACGTTCCGCTCCCGGACCTGCACCAAGACCCCGAGACGCTGCTATCCCAATGGGCGGCGAACTTCCACCAGCGCTACCGGGAGTTGTACTCCTACAGTCAGTCCGAGCAGGAGATCCGGCTGGTGACCCTGCGGGCCACCGTTGTGGGCCGTCTGCCCAAATTTGACCCGCCTCCGTTGGATAGCGGAAACGCAAAAACGCTCAAAGAGAAGGCTCGCCGCAGCATTTATCTGGGTGGATGGACTGAGGCGCCGGTCTACGAGATCGGGGACCTGCCGCCGGGCAGTTTGGTGAATGGCCCGGCGATATTGGAATCTGACTTCACCACCGTGTTGATCGAGCCTGGAGATTCGGCGACCATCGACCCCTACGGCGGGATCGAGCTGAAAGTCTCGCTGGAGGCCACGGGGGAGGCCACGGACCGTGCAGCTACCGCAACGGACCGCCCAGACCCGGTGACCCTGGCCGTGGTGGAGCACCGTTTGGAATCCATCGCCCTGGAGATGACCGAGGTGATGCTGCGGACCGCCATGTCCCAGATACTTAACTCGAGCCGCGATTTTTCCACCTGCATCCTGGACGCCGATTGCCAGCTGGTGGCCCAGGGAGAGGGCATCCCGGTGCATGTCAGCGCCCTGCCGGTGGCCGGGGCGGCGGTGCGGGATTATTTCGGCGATTCAATGGCCGAAGGCGACCTGTTCATCCTGAACGATCCCTATTTCGGCGGCAGCCAC
>JACZYV010000037.1:0-18696 GCA_022570905.1 Chloroflexota bacterium | reverse complement strand
CGGTGCTCGACGCCGCCAAAGTTGATGAAGAAGATGATTTTGTCCACGCCCGAACTTTGTAAATCTTTGATGCGGGCCGTCAGGTCGTCGGGCGTGCCATACAGGACCACGTTCTCATACATCGAATCGTAGTTGAAGGTCACGTCCCTACAATAAGGTCCATTATGTCAGTGGAGAAGTCGTTCGTTGGTGGTTGACCTTAACCGGTTGGGAACGTGATACCAGTTATGAAGAGGAATGGTGGGGATATCTGTCTAATCAGCACACCGTGTTTGTTGAGTCTAGCAGTCAATTCACCAATGAACCTTTTTGCGTAGGGCAGCCTGCCACCCACGTTTATTACAAGACAACAGAATCTATGGCTATGATAACGGCAGCAGTGGCTACTCGGTTACAACGAGCAAATCCGGAGGCTGCTCGAGTTTGCTTCACAGGGAGATCAATTCGTATAACTGAAGTAGCGTCGCCGGCGCGAACACTTTAAAGTTGCCGCTGCGAGGTTATCCGTCGTGATTAGAATACTGTTGTGCAATACTCGGCGCACGCTCACGATGATGACAAAGGACAAGGCGCTGCTGATCGGCTGGGCGGGCGTGATAGTTGGCGTAGCTACAGGGTTCTGGATAGCTCACACCCGCCTCCCTCTCAATGACGCCATCAACACAGATGTCGTATTTTTGGGATTCGGTGGTGTCGCCTTATTTATTTTGTTAAACAGGCGAATCAGCGACGGGTACCGTGTCATCTACGCGTTGGCCTTTTTTTTATTCAGCATTCTTCCAGGCTGGTGGTTTTTAGCGCCCGGTACAACTCTCTTCTTGGCATCGGCGCTGCGTCGATACTTTAGGAGAGCGTAAGCTACCGAGGGACCTGCTGACCTGCTGACACTGCCCCGAAAACCGGTCCAAGTGTAAAGTTAGACCTGGGCTGGATGACCAGCGTGTGGCACTACGAATCTGGACTGATTCCAATGTTCCCGGCCATCACCGGCGGCGTGGGAGTTCTAGTGGGCATCGACACCGCAATGGCCATGGGGGGCGCGGTCGCCTTGGCCATCGGCCTGATGTTCCCGCTCCGGTTCGAAAACATCTGTCGCTTGGACTAGGGCGGCAGTCAGTCCACCGGCGTCGTGGACCAATCGATGCTGGCATAGGTCCAGCTAATCTTGAATGGTTGGCTGCCGTGGTTGGCGATGCTGTGGTGAGCGCCGGGGGAGATGAAGGCGGCGTCGTTGGGCCGGACGATATATTCCTCCCCGTTTATCACCATCAATCCCTCGCCCTCGATGACAATCACCGATTCCTCGGCGTCGTGGTAGTGGGTGGGCGCCGATGCCCCGGCGGCGAATTCGGCGATGCCGCTGGAGATCTGGGTTGCGCCGGTGCTGCCGTCCACCAGGCTGGTCAATACCACTCCGGGCCGGCGTTGCTGATGGTCGATGCTGTCGAATCGGACCAGCTTTGCTTGGGGCATTGATGTCTCCCGTGATTTATTCAGGCGGCTCGCTGAGGTCCCAGCCGGGCAGCGCCAGATACCCTTCAATGGGAATCTTGACTTTGGTGGTCAGGCCCTGGGCCCGTTTGATTCTCTGGATGTTGTAGAGATGGGTGATGTGCTCGAAGTAACGGTGGCGAAACGTGACCTCCAGGGTCAACCAGGCTCTGGTCTGGTCCTGCGAATCGCGCCTAAGGCCGGTGGGATGGGCTGCGTAGAACCAAGGCCACTGGCCGTCGTCGATGCGCTCGGATTCCTTGGTCCGCAACGACCCCGCAGTCTCATTGGAGAGAATCGCCTGGGCTAGGGCAAGTCCCATCCGCAGTTTTTCCAGAAGCACATCAACGTCCCAATACAAGTCCTCGTCAAATCTGCGGTCGTACTTTGACTCGAGCAGACCGTCGAGTTCTTCGGGGCTGGGCAGCCCTGATGGAAGACCGTCCGGGAATAACTGGCGGCCCCACCGTTGCCAGAACCAACGGATGTCGCCGGATGCCATGTGGCTCAGGTTGCGGCGGATGCTCCACTCGCTCCACCCCCATTCAGCCGATTCAAAATCCAACTGCTCCGCGCTTAACCCCTCTACCTCCGAGGCAATCATCAAGTACAGGTCCGATTCGAACTGGGGGAAAAGCAGTGCCGCAGGCGACTCGTCGGAGATATTCTCTGTTTGCATGATGGCTCTCCCTCGGGGATCAGATACCCTGCCAGTAGCGGCGCTCTTCACCCCGGACGAAGCGGCCGAAGCCGGGGTCGGGGAAATGCCCTGCCGAGACCAACGTGCCCTCAGCCTCCAGCATGTCCATGACCAAATGCCTGGTGGCGCGTGCGGCGTCTTGGTCGATGTCGAACTCGGGGCACCAATCGGTGTAATGGGCCTGGATGGGACTGTGGGCCACATCCCCCAGGATAAACGCGTGCTCGCCGTTGGAAGTTACCCGGATGGAGTTGTGGCCGGGGGTGTGGCCTGGCGTGGGGTAGGTGGTCAGTTCCGGCGTTATCTGGTGCTCGCCTTCAATCAGGTCCATCACGCCTGTTTCCCGCAGCGGCAGCACTTGAGGCACCACGTACTCGACGGTGTTGATGACATCGGGTTGGGTCCAATATTCGAAGTCTTTCTTGGGAACCAGGAACCGTGCGTTGGGGAAGTTGGGCTTGCCGTCGGTGAAGTTCCAGCCGACGTGGTCCGGGTGGATGTGGGTGAAGACCACGATGTCCACCGCCTCCCGGTCGATGCCCTTCTCCTTCATGTCGTCCAGCAGGTAGCAGCCCTCGCCCTGCATCCCGGTGTCCACGATGATCAACTTGCCCGAGGAACGGATGGCCAATGAGCCCCAGCGGTGCTTGCCGTTCTCCTCGTCGGCCATCAACTCCGGGTACTCCCGCCACTGCTCGATGGTGCTGTGGGGGAAGGCCACGAATGGCGACCGGATGGGCAGGTTGTCATTCAGGGAAATAAGTTCAACGTCGCCTACGTTAATCGTGTGATTGGGCATTTATCTCTCCGTTTCGGCTAGTATCGCTGGTTTTAAAGTTCAAAGGTCTTCCGGTAGATACTTGGCGAACCCGGACCGTGGGTAATGAGAGCCCTCATCGGAATGTTCTTGGGGTCGGCCTCCAGTTGGGCGGCCCATTCCGGCGATTGGGATACGCTCTCGTTCTCGAACTCGTAGACCACCGAGTACATCGGGTCTTCGCCTCGCACCGTTTTGAACCGCCGTCCCCGGATCACGCCGGGCACCTTCTCGAAGTTGGGCACGAAGGTTGAGTTATACCACTGGTTCCACTCGGCCGTCCGCTCGGTAGGTATATTCATGCGGCCGATTTGCAGGGCCGGGGCCATGCCGCTGCTTTCCAACTCGCTGGAGACGCTATCGGGAAAGATCATCTCGTAGAGCGGGTTGAAGAAGTTTTCTCCAATCAAAGTCGGCCCCATGGTCTCGCTCCACTTGGACTTGGCGCGCTTGGTGAAGCCGTCGCCGAGAACTGCGGCGGGGCTCTCCAACTCGTAGCAGGCCAGGTGCTTGGGCCCGCCCTTCACCGCCTCGTAACGGGCGGCGTTCAGCACCCCGGGAACGGTTAGAATCTCCGCGATATGTTCTTCGTTGTACCAGCGGTTGAACTCGTCTTCCCGGTCCTCGGGAACGTCGCACCAGACCATCAACAGTCCGGTCCCTTTCTTGGCAGGCATTCGGTGCACTCCCTTTTTGATGACGATGTTGTGCTGCAGCAAACACTATATCCCAGGTTGGCGAAACCGGGAACAGGCGGTGGCCGTCTGGCGTAGAATTGAATGCCGGTGGCGAACGCAGGGCATCCCTGTTCCATCGGTCCGCGCCTTGTACGGTCCAGCGCAAAAGGAAGCAACATAGCGACCCCTGTAGATACCTCTCCCAAACCCCGCCGAATCTTTTACGGTTGGTTCATTGTCGGCGCGGCGGGCTTGGTCGTCTTCAGCAGCGCGCCGGGCCAGTCTTACGTTTTTTCAATCTTCATCGACTCGATCATCGAGGACACAGGTCTTTCCCGTCCCGGAGTCTCCGCCCTGTACATGGCCAGCACGGGGGTTAGCGCCATCCTGGTGGCCGTGGTCAGCCGCCTGGCCGACCGGTACGGGACGAGAACCATGTTGGTGGCCATCGGGATAGGCTTCGGCGCGGCCTGTTTCGGCATGGCCACCGCCACCAACATCGTGCTGTTTTATATCGCCTTCGCCAGTTTGAGGGGGCTGGGCCAGGGCTCGTTGGGAATAAACTCTATCTTGCTGGTGAACCAGTGGTTCGTCTCCCGGCGCGGCAGGGCCATCGCCATGATGGGACTGGGCGCGGTGCTATCCAACGCCATCTTCCCGCCAGCCGCCAGATTTTTGATCGACAATTTCGGTTGGCGCGAGGCTTATGCGGTGATTGGCGTATTGGCCATCGTGCTGATTGTTCCGGTGACTCTATTGATCGTCAAGAACCGTCCCGAAGATATTGGATTGTTTCCCGATGGGTCGTCCGGACCTCCAATCTCAGAGACCAGAGAGGTGATGGCCGGGACTCGGAGGGACACCCGGATCTTCAGTTCCGTCAGTTTCTGGCTGCTGGCGTTGTCGCTGGGCACTCCGGGCCTGGTCTCCACAGCCTTGGTTTTCCACCAAACGTCCATCTTCCAAGAGAAAGGACTGAGCGCGACCCTGGCGGCGGGGGTGTTTGTGGTCTTCGCCGGGTCGTCGGCCGTCAGCTCGCTGGTGGCCGGATTTGCGGTGGACCGTATCGGACCTAAAACCCTCTACGCATTTTCCATGGGCGCACTCTTATTGGCCTTGGCCCTCGCGGTGGTCATCGATTCGGTGTTCATGGCAGTGGCCTATGTGCTGGTGATGGGCGTCGCCGGAGGGGCCCACCACATCGTCCAGGGTGTGATCTGGGCCCATTATTACGGTCGTCACGGTCTGGGGCGGGTGCAAGGCTCGGCCATGACCATCAACTTCTGCGCCTCGGCGGTGGGCCCGCTGCCGCTGGCGGTTTTCCACGACCTGACCGGCTCCTACACCGTTGGCATGGTGGTGATGATGGCCCTGCCGGTGCTATCGGTGTTGGCTTTGATCAAGGCGCGGCCCGGCGGCATTTACCGGTTGCAGCAGTCCTGGCCTAAGACTGATCAGCCCTCGTAGGCGTAAGCGTAGCTGGGGCTGGTAACCCGCCCGCCTTCAACGATGATGTAGTCCCGGTCGATGGGCTCGCCGGCGAAGAAATTCTCCAGGCAATCACGTATCCCGTCGGAGTAGCGCTTCTGCGCTTCGAGAGTGGTCCCGGACACGTGGGGGGTCATGGCGTGGTTGGGCATCTTCCGCCAGGGATGGTCTGCCGGCGCGGGCTGCGGATACCAGACGTCTCCGGCGTAGCCCGCCAGGTGGCCGGACTCCATGACCTCCACCAGGGCCTCGGTGTCCACTATCCGCCCCCGGGCCGTGTTCACCAGATAAGCGCCCTTCTTCATGCTGTAGAGTAATTCCCGGTCGAAGAATCCCTGCGTCGCCGGAGTCAGCGGAAAGTTGATGCTGACCACGTCGCTTTCTTCGACCATGGGCCGAAGCTGGGAGTAACGGGCGCCCAATATCTGCTCTTCGGCGGTACTGAGGCGCCGGTGATCGAAATACGAGGTGCGGACGTCGAAGGGCTTGAGCCGCGCGGCCACCCGCTGTCCGATGCGCCCCATTCCGGCGATGCCGATGGACTTGTTCTCGAGGTCGTGGGACCGGGCGGCGACCTTGCCGATGTCCCAGCCGCCCTCCGTGACTTCGATATAAGAAGGGATATAGTTCCGGACCAGGGTGAGGATCTGCATCACGACGTGCTCGGCGACGCTGACCACGTTGCTGCCGGTGATCTCGGCGACCGTGATGTTTCGTTCGGCCGCAGCCGCCAGATCGAAATGGTCCGAGCCGACACCGGCGGTGAGCAGCAGACGGAGGTTGGGGGCCATCTGGATGCGTTCCCTGGTGATGTAGGCCGGCCAGAAGGGGGTGGCGATGAGGATGTCGGTGGTGGGCAGGTGGCCCTCAAGCCCGGCATCGGTGTCGGAGATCGAGACCAACTCGTGTCCTTGGGACTCGACCCATTGGCGCAGCCCAAGGGCGTTTTCGGCGCAACCCAGTAGTTCAGGCGTCTCCGCGGCGGCGGGGCCCCCCGGATACAGTACGGCTACGATCTTCATGGCCTTCTCCTTCTCGATCAATTTTGTGGTAACGATTTCCGTCAGAATGCTATCGATGACGAAGGTATCGCCCGGCTATCCGGCCTGGCGCCCACCCTGTCGGCGGGCAGGAACGCGGTTCGATCATTGGGATTCCGGACCGGCGCCTGCGGTTCGCCCACCGCATCGCACTCTTCTACATTTTAAACCTGGTTGTAGCCTTGCTGGTAACCGGACGATTGCCGCCGAAACGGGCGTTGTGTAGAATGCGCCCAGCATGGGAGCCCGATACCGGGCGACTTTTAAGGGCTAGAGAGGAGACTGCGACATGGACCTAGGACTGAAAGATAAGCGTGCGTTTGTGGGTGGCGGCAGCCGGGGCATCGGCAAGGCCATCGCCTTGGAGTTGGCCCGGGAGGGCGTGGATGTGGTGATCGCATCCCGGACGCTTTCCGCGTTGGAAGAGAGCGCCAAGGAGATCGAGGACATCACAGGCCGGCGGATCATCCCCATGGCCCTGGATGTCACCTCCCGCGAACAGGTCGACCGCGTCATGGCTGAGGCGGCCAGCCAGTTGGGAGGCCTGGACATCCTGGTTAATAGCGCATCGTTGCCCGGCGGCTCCCCAGGAGCGGTCGGCCCCATCGACACGGTCAACGATGAGGAGTTGTTGGGCGATTTCGACATCAAATACGTTGGTGCGTTGCGCTGTGCCCGGGCGGCCATTCCCTTTATCAAAGAACAGCCCTGGGGGCGGATCATCAACATCAGCGGCGGCAACGCCAGGATCGCCGGCAACCTGAGCGGAGGGGCCCGCAACGTGTCCTTGGTGCATCTGACCAAAACCCTGGCCACGCAGGTGGGGAAATTCGGGATCACCGTCAACTGTATCCACCCCGGCACCACCCGCACCGAGCGAACCCCCAGCCTGCTGGAAGCCCGGGCCAAAACGTTGGGCGTAACACCAGAGGAGGCTGAAGCCCTGGATTTCGCCGACGGATCGCCCCGAGGCAACCATATCAACCGGATGGTCGACGCCTCGGAGATCGGCTATCTAACGGTGTACCTCGCGTCGGACAAATCATGGGCCGTCACGGGAGAGGTCATCATGGCCGGCGGCGGCTCCGGGAACGCGGTCTATTACTAGCGTCCGCGATTCAGATATCCCAAGAGGGTCCAAGAAATCAAAAGGGGTGGCGAACTCCGCTTTAGGGGCGCGGCGCCCCAGTTAGGTGTTCAATTGACCGATGGCGACAAACGACCAATCAGAACTTGACCATGACCTGGCCGAGGTGCGCCGGCGGGTGGAGGCCTTGGCCAACGACATGCGCGGCTTGGGCATGGACCTGCGGATATCCGCCGAGGAATACGGCCCAGAGCGTGATTTCGACGGGACCGTCACCCGGACGATAACGTTCAGTTTCAAGGTTTCCCAACAGGACGACTGACTCTCCGGGCTCCCGATTATTCGGAGGGCCGGGGGTCAACGGCGCCCCAGAGCCATGGCTGTGGCCTCGGGCATGGCCCGCAACCGCAGCATGGCGGCCGTCCCCAAGGCCGGGCCAATAGCCAGCACGGCGAAGGCCGGTCCCCAACCAACGGCGTCGGCCATCACCGGCAGGAACCGGATGGGGGCGATGGTCAAAAGGAATCCGATCCCCGTTTGGAAGGCCAGGGCCGTCCCCCGGTAATCGTCGTCCGACAACTCGGTCAGCGCCGTGGAGAACTGGGCCGAGTCCGCCACGACGGACGCTCCCCAGACCATCGCCACGATGGCAATCACGATATTCCATTCCACGGGCAAGAATCCTATGTAAAGCGCGGTGCCGCCGCTGATGGCCATGGCCCAACTGGTCGCCGCGGTCCGGCCGATGCGCTCGGAGAAGACGCCGGCGGCGACGCAACCCAAGGCCCCGGCGATGAACACCAGGAATGTGACCAGGCTGGCCAGGTCCAGCGAGTCCCCGATCAAACTCTTGGTCCCGTAGACCGTGGCCAAGAAGACTGGGACCCAGGCCCACATGGCGTAGAGTTCCCACATGTGGCCCAGATACCCGAACAGCACCAACCTGGTCGACTTCACCCTGATCGTCTCCAGGATATAGCCGGGCTTGAAGTGTGTTGCCGGAACGTCCAACGGCCCGTCTCGCACCAGGCAGTAGACGATGGCCCCGGACAGAGCGGCCAGTCCCGCGCTCAGATAAAGGGTGATCTCCCATTGGGCCACGAAAATGGAACGGAGCAGGTGGGGAGAGCCGGAGCCCAGGGTCAACGCGCCGATCATGACGCCGATGGCGATGCCGCGCCCCGACAGGAACCAACCTGAGATTATCTTCATCCCCGGCGGGTAAACGCCTCCCAGGAACACCCCGCTCAAGACCCGGAGCACCAGGGCGGTGGCGAATCCTCCCGGCATGAACACCAGCGCCGCGTTAAACACTCCGGCCAACACGGCACTCACGGCGAAGACCTTGCGGGTGTTGACCACGTCAGCCACGTTGGTGAAGGCGATCAGCATCGTGCCGATGACAAAGCCGACCTGAACGGCGATGGTCAGCCAGGCGATGTCGCCGGTGGAGAACCCCTTCTCGGCTTCCAGAGCGGGGGCGATGGCGTTGGTGCTGAACCAGACGGTCATGCTCAACACCATGGCCACCGACAAGAAGGCCAACATGCGCCAGCGCTGGGGATGCTCGGGGGCGATGTTCTCCGATGGCGTCTGGCCCGGGGTCATTGGGTTTTCACTGGATTTTTTCACGGGATTCAACGGCGCTGGGGAGCCGGCCCATTCTTACCAGAGTTCCTGGCTGGCCAGCCGCGCGCCCTCCACCATGGACTCAAGCTTGGCCCAGGCGATGCGCGATTCCACCCGCCGTCCCCAGGCAGAGGTCCCGAAGCCGCAATCGCTGCCCACCATCATGTTCTCCTTGCCGACCACTCCAGCATAACGGACGATGCGTTCGGCGATCAGTTCAGGGTGCTCGATGAAGTTGGTGGTCGTATCCAACACTCCGGGGATGATTATCTTGCCATCCGGGAGTTTCACGTCCTGCCATACCTTCCACTCGTGGGCGTGGCGGGGGTTGGCGCCCTCGAATGAGATGGCCCCCACCGGCACCTTCAATACGATGTCGATGATCTCTTTCAGCGGCACGTCGTGGTGGTGGGGCCCCTCGGTGTTCCCCCAGCAAAGGTGCAGCCGCATCCGATCTGGCGAGATTCCGGCCAGGGCGTATCGCAACACTTCCACGTGCATCTCAACTATCTTGATGAACTCTTCCTGGCTGAGGTGAGAGAACTGGGTGATCCTGGTCATGGCCAGGTCGGGACAGTCGATCTGGAGCAGCAGGCCGGATTCGACGATGGCTTTGTAGTCGTCCTTCATCACCTCGGCCAGGGCATACAGGTAGGCCTCGTCCGAAGGGTAGTGTTCGTTGTGCAGGAAGTTGGCGATGACGCCGGGCGAGGCGGCGGTCATGAAAACCTCTTCTGATTCCACGCCGGCGGTGGCGGCCTGGAGCCGTTGGATGTCCCGCTGCACGGCGTCTTGGTCCTTCCAGGCGATTGGCCCGGTACAGGCCGGCCAGGGGATGGTGGCCGAAGAGGATACCCCGCCCTGAGCGGCAAATTCGGGAAAGTCCAAGAGGTCGAGCCGCGGGCGGGCCCGGAGGACCTGATCACCATCGAAGCCGGTTAACCGGTCCTTCACGTAGGTGGCATATTGGACCCGCCCCTGTTCTCCGTCATTGATTACATCGATGCCGATGGCCGCCTGTTTGGCCACTACGTCGGCCACTCCGTCTTTCACGCCGGCTAGAAACTCTTCTTCTTCGCCACCCTGGGGATCCAGCCTGGAGCGCAGCAATTCCTGCAATTCGGGCGAACGGGGCAGGCTGCCGGTGTGGGTGGTAAGAATCCGGGTCTCGCTTCGTCTCATCGTGGATTCGCGCTCCTTGATCGTGCCTAACAGAGAAAGTGCAAAGGATTGTACACGGTCTCCGTGGGAAGCGCACGCAGACCCGTACAGAGGGCCAGGATGCCGCCAGACGGAGCGATGAAATGAAGGAGAGGGCTGTGACCGGAGGGCGTCAGAGGCCGCGCCGGCGGCTTGGAAAGCCCTGGGCGCCTAGTTCGAAGTCTGTGCCACCGGGATGGTGAAGAAGAAGGTGCTGCCCTTCCCCAGTTGGCTCTCCACCCAGATTTCCCCGCCCAGGTGCGCCACTATCTCCTTGCTGATGGCCAGCCCCAACCCGGTCCCCTGGGGCCGGTCGGAAAGTGTGGTACCTACCTGCTGGAAGCGGTTGAATATATTGTCGAGTTCAGTCGCGGGAATGCCCACGCCATTGTCGGAAACGCTGACCTCCGCCATTTTCACACCGGTTTTTGGGTCGAGGTTGGGCAGCAAACGAGTCCGCACGCAAATCAGCCCGCCGCTGGGTGTGAACTTGATGGCGTTGCTCAACAGATTCGTGAGCACCTGGACCAACTTATCGGTGTCGGATTCGAACGGCGGCAGGCCGTCGGCGGAACCTATCTTTACCGTGACATTCTTCTGCACGGTGAGGGCGTGGGTGCTGTCTACGGCAGTCTCGATAACGCTGACCAGGTCCGCCTGGGACATGTGCCATCTCATCTGGCCCGAATCGAGTCGGGCCAGGTCCAGCACGTCGTTGATCAGCCTGGTGAGCCGGTCGCTTTCGCTGTCGATGATGCCCAGAAATTCCGCTTGAGTAGCCGGGTCCTCGTCTGGGTAATTCAGGAGGATCTCAGCGGCGCCTTTGATCGATGTCAACGGGGTGCGCAGTTCGTGGGAGACAGTGGAGATAAACTCGTCTTTCAATCGTTCCACTTCCTTCGCCGCAGTGATGTCTCTCCCATAGATGTTGACGTAGCCGGCGTCTGGCACTGGAACTAGAGAGTATGAAATGATGCGTGTACCGTAGTCAATTTCGGCTTCCTTGGGCGTGTCGTTGGCCAACGCTTCTTCGGCCAATTCCCGCCAGGATTCCAAGGTGGAGTCGCCGGCTTCGAGGTCACGGCCCGTCAAGAGCTTGGAGGCTGCATCATTGGCGTAAATCACGATTCCGCCGGCGGATATGCGGGCGACGGGGTTGGGATCTTCCGAAGGGAATTTTGCCAGGTCTTTGATTTCCGCGTCGGCTACCACCTGTCGAAGATAAAGGCTTGCGTTGGCGATGGCCCCGGCGATCTGGGCGCCGACCAATTCCGCTACTCGCGCATCGTTTTCGTTATAGGCGTTGGCCTCGAACGACTGAATACGCATCACCGCCACAACCTCCCCTTGGGAGAGGAGAGGAACAAGCATGAAAGACTTGATGCCTGCCTGGTAGGCGGCGACCATGGGAGGGAACAGGTCGGCCAATTCTTGTTCGCTCTGGGGCAGGATAAGCTGAGTGACTTTGGTGCTGGCCGCGAGGCCGCTGGAAGAACCCGACAACTGGAATACTCGACCGGTCGGTATCTCCGGTATGTAGATTCCGGTGATGAAGGTGCTGGTGGCGGTTCCGTTTTCCCGGTCGATCAAGTTGATTGTCAGCCGGTCGAAATCAACCAATTTCCCAACCTGGCTGCCGATCCTCTGGTACACCTCATCAATGTCCAATGAAGAGTTGACGATACGGCCGATCTCGGCCATCACCGCGTTCTCTTCCGCCAATTGCCTCTGTGCCTGGTGTGCTCGTTGGGTCTCTTCGTGGAGCATGGAGTTATCGAGGAGCACACCAAGGCCTTCGCCGATCGCGGCCAATAGATCGACCAATTCCAGACTGAAATGGTCTTTATCTTTGGAGATAACCGTAACCAAACCGACGGTACGTTCGCCGGCTTTGACCGGTAGGATGACCATGGACTGCATTCCCAGATCGAGAAGGGTTTGGGACGGCGCGGGTTGCGCGGCGTAATCGTCAATCACCACGATTCTGCCCTCGGCGAAGGCCAATGTGCTTATGGCCATTGCCTCGGTGAAAACCGGAATGGGCGCGTATTCCGTCACCGCCGGTCCCGAGGCGGCCACCAGATGCAAACCCGGTTCTCCCTCTTTGGGCAGCCTGAGTGTCACCCAATCAGCGGCGGCTAGATCGGCCATTTTTTCCAGAGCCTCGGCAGCTTTGGCTTCGAAGTCGCCCATGGCGGAGAGAATCCGGGAAATCTCGTATAGGCCCGCCAACTTTCGCTGGGCTCTTGACCGGTCGATAACTTCCTCTTCCAACTGTTGATTTGCCTTTGACAACTCTTGAGTGCGCTGTTCCACCAATAACCGGGTCTTGGACTCCCGCTGCATCGCCAAGAGCAGGTAGGCAAGCACGATGATAGTCAGGCTCAACCCGGCCAACAGCGCGGACCAAGGTTGCCAGATGGTCAGCACAGATGGTTGCGGCGCGATGATGGTTGCTTCCCAGATCCGCCCGCCTACGCTCAGGGAATCGGTGTAAGCCAAGGGCCCGGAATGGATGGCGCCGACGTCCAGTCCTTCCGGCGAAAGCAATAAGGCCTGGAAGCCCTCAGGCGCAGACCGGTCCAAGAGAATAAGAGTGTTATCCGCGGTCGACGGCGGCAGGCCCGCATTGCGCCAAGCGCTGCTCACCAGATCGTCTACCCGGAATACGCCGAGAACAAATCCGTCCAAGGCATCATTTCGCTGCGCAATCGTTGAGGTCGGAAAACCTTTCTGGTAGACCGGTATGAACACCAGGAAGCCATATTGGTTTTCGGTCTCCTGGACCAAGACGATGCGCTGGGTGGCCACGGGCTCCCCGCTGTCCCGGGCTTCTCTCAGGGCGGCATAACGGGAGGGATTCGATGCGAGGTCGAAGCCAAGGGCCGTATCATTTCTGGAATAAGGCTCAACGTAGGTCACCGGAAAATACTCAAGCCGCTCGGCGGCCGGGGCCAGGGCGCCGTCGGCCCGCCGCTCAGTTATCGCGAAATCGGTAAATCCCTCGGCTTGCATGGCCGCCTCGAAGCTGTCCCTTTCATCTTTCGTTACCTTCGGGATCCACTCCAACGCTTGGATTCCTGGATGAGCCGGATGTGCCATCAGTTGGTTCCGGGCGAAACCTCCGAATTCGCGGCGGGTGACCGACTCCGATGCGGAATAAAGGAAATGTAGAGAATGTAAAACCGTAACGTGGGAGTCTATCTCCGCCTGCAGGGCGGCCATCAGGTTTGCTGCTTTGAATTCAAAATCCTGCTGGTGCCGGCCGCGTTCGAACCCCAGTATTACGCTGAACGCCAAGATGGAAAGGGAGACACCAAGCGCCGCCATGGTGGCCACAAACATATAACGCCGCTTTTCTCTCACGGCCTGGGCAAGTGTGCCGCCGGGGAGGTTTCGGATGAATTGTCGAATGCTGATGCCCCCACCTAGTGGCCGGAGATTCCAAGGGACCGGAATATCAATTGGAGAGACGGGAGATTTTGGCGTGGACCGATCGATCAGCCAAAGGCTGGTTTCGAACAAGCCAGATTAGCCAAGTAGTTCCTTCACCCTGGCCAGTATCTGAATCGGGCTGAAGGGCTTGCTGATGTACTCATCCGCGCCCTGAGATAGAGCAGTCTCCCGGTCACCTTCCTGGCCCTTTGCGGTCAACATCACCACATGGATGTCCCGTAATTCAGGGTCCGACTTAACTTCGCGGCAGACCTCGTACCCGCTCTTATTTGGCATCATCACGTCCAAAATCAAGATGTCGGGTTTGGAGCTGCGGATCATCTTCATGGCTTGGTCCCCATCCTCCGCAATGGAAACGTCATAGCCTTCTTTATTGAAGACGAAGGATAATGCGCGTACGATGTTCGGCTCGTCATCGACGACCAATATCTTATTGCTCAGCAAAGTTCACCATCTCCCCGGTTGTGCACCGGGTCCTATTTTTGAGCATTAGCTGGTACGATTTTCCGGATTCCCACAGCCAAGGGCCGCCGGATTATCCTCGTACTGGTAAGGCCCAAAATACTCTATTGCCAGATTACCGGGGCCACCGGAGACCATCCGGTGAATTTTGTGTGAGTATCGTTAGGGAATTGAAAGAACGAGGAGTGGAATACAGGGAGGGACCGTGGCTGCACAGATGATGAGGCGGAAGTCGAGGGAAGTCGAGGATAGAAGGATGGACTAATTCGCTTTGGTTTTTTCTTCGTAACCTCTGGGGGTAATCACTCTTCCTCCGTGGAGGTAGGTGCTGGAATTTCCTATTACTACTATGGTGACCATATCCACAGACTCGGCCTCTTTTTCCAGGTCCTGAAGGGTTGTGATCTTCACACGCTGGCCGGGCCGAAAGGCGTCGCGAACGATGCCCACCGGGGTGTCTCCGGGCCGGTGTTTCAGCAGGATCTCCCTGGCTTCCAGAAGTTGGCTCTGCCGCCGCTGGCTGCGCGGGTTATAAAGCGCAACTACGAAATCGCCCTGACCCGCGGCCTCCAACCGGCCACGGATCTTTTCCCAGGGCGTGAGCAGGTCGCTGAGACTGATGGCGCAGAAATCCTGCATCAGCGGCGACCCCAGCACCGCCGCCGCCGCCTGCATGGCCGACACGCCGGGCACCGTCTCCACCGCCGGGTTCACGCCGTCCCAGTTCCGGTCGGTCAGCACCCGGAAGACCGGGCCGGACATGCCATAGATACCGGCGTCTCCGGAGGAGACCACGGCTACTGTCTTTCCAGCGTAGGCGAGGTCCACCGCCGCCGCCGCCCGCTCCAACTCCTGGCCCAACTCCATGGAGACCACCTCTTTGCCGGCCGTCAACTGCTGTATCTGCTTGATGTAGCCCCGGAAGCCGACGATGACATCGCTTTCGGCCAGGACCTGAGAAGCGGCGGGAGTCATGTATCGGGCGTCTCCGGGTCCCAGGCCAACCAGATGTATCTTTCCGGTTTTTCGGTTTGTTCCGCTTGTTCCCGGTGCGGTGGTCATCAGCTTGAGCCCTCAGCGGCGTCAAAATTTCTACGCGCGATGGCGATGGTCGCCCGCGCGGTCTTTTTCCTGGTCACCAATAGTTCGCCGGCCCCGGCGGTCAGAAGCGCGGCCGGCTCGGCCACCCCCCAAACACCGACCAGTCCGTGGGCCCGCTCCGACTTGGAGGTAACCGCGCCCGGACTGGTCTCAAACACTTCGTTCAGTTCTTCGGCCTGGAAGAAGGACAGGGGCACTCCGTGACGTTCGGCCAGTTGCTCCAGCCCAGGTTCGCCCCGTTTTATCTCGGCTGTGGCGATACCGGCGAGGCATTCCAGAGACAAGCCGTTCTCTTGAAAGGTCTCGGCCAGCAGCGATTCCAATTCTTCCACCGGGACGCCCCGGCGGCAGCCCATGCCAACCACCAGGCTCCGGGGCCGGTAGACCACGGTGATCTTGTCCGCCAGCAGCGTGTCTAGGGCGCCGGTTGTGTCGGTGATGATCAGCGCCGCGTTACAGGCCGAAGCGGCCAGGTCGTCCAGCGCTGGATAGACCGTGATGTTCTCTGGCAGCGGCGTTTCGTGGGGCCACCAGCCGGGTTCCCCGGCCCCCTGCCAGATACCCACCGGCTGGCCGTTGATCACGGCGGCGCTGGCGCGGGTGATAGCTGTTGAATCAGCTATCACCCGCCAGCCGAACTCTCGGCCCAACAGGTCCACGGCCAGCGTGCCCGTGGCGTGGGAGGCCGATGTTATCACTGCCTTGGCCCCAAGATGCCGGGCCACTTCCTGGGCCAGCTGGTCGGCCCCGCCCACGTGTCCCGAGATCAGGCTCACACAGAAGGCGCCCGCGTCGTCGATACAGACCACCGCCGGGTCAACCTGCTTGCTCTCCAACAATGGCGCCAATAGCCGGATGGTGGCCCCGGCGGAAAGGAAAAGCACCAGACTGGAGTACTCGGCGAAGGCCCGTTCCACCACCGGTCTCAGCGGCAGATCGAAGGATTCGACAGCGTCGCCATCTTCGTCGGCATCTTCACGAAAGCGGCGGTCTAAGAACAGCGTGTATTCCCGGTCAAACGCCCCGGCCAGCGTACGAGCCATCCTGGCCCCGTTGCGGGTGAGGGCGATGATGGCCGTCCTATCGGGGGTGTTACCCTTTTCCGTTGCCACTGGCCCTGGTCCCGGAGCCCTTCCGGTAACGGTGGGTGTAATCGGCGGAATAAAGGTGGGAGACGGCGCCGGCGCTGTCCATCCCAGTATCGACGGCATCGCCCACGATGATCAGGGCCTGCAGGGTGATCTTGGCCGCCCGCACCTTGCCGGCGATGTCCTTCAGCGTGCCCCGAATCACCAGTTCGTCCGGCCAACCCACGCGGTAGACCACGGCCACCGGAGTGTCTTCGGTGTAACCGGAGGACGTGAGTTCGCGGACAACCTTGGTCATCCGGGTGATGCTCAAGAATATGACCATGGTGCAACCGTGGGCTGCCAGGTCCTTGAGCTGCTCTCCGGGGGGCATGGCGACCCGGCCTTCCATGCGGGTCATGATCACGGTCTGGGATTTCTCGGGGACCGTGAGTTCCGCTTTGAGCACCGCGGCGGCGGCGAAGGCCGCGCTGACTCCGGGGATGATCTCGTAATCTATGCCTTCTTGATCGAGGATGCGCATCTGTTCCAGGATGGCCCCGTAGATCGAGGGATCACCGCTCTGCACGCGGGCAACGGTCTTGCCCTCACGGGCGGAGTTCAATTCCAGTTCCATGATCTGGTCCAGGTTCAACTCCTTGCTGCCGACGACTTGGGCCCCCTCTTTGGCGAAGGCCACGACCTCGGGGGGCACCAGCGAATCGGCGAAGATGACCACATCCGCCGACTCGATGATCCGCTTGGCTTTCAGTGTCAGCAGTTCCGGGTCGCCCGGGCCGCCGCCGACGATATAGACCTTGCCTTTGGTTTCGATCATCCTCTGCCTTCCTTGGGCATTACCGGGGCTTTCCCTGGGGCCGTCCCTTCACTATCAGCAGAGAGAAGTAATCCAGGTCCTCGTCCGTTATCTTCGTCACGTCCCGGATCACTTTCTCGCGGTCGGTGCTGACCCGGCGCACGTAGGTGGTCTGTCCGGTTAGCCCCAGTTCTTCGAGATCAGCCAGGGTTTTCACGATGTTGTGACTGACCTTCATCAATACTACAGTATCGAATTTCGACGTGGCCTCGGCCAAGTCATCCAGCCCGTAGGCCGCCGGCAGGATAGCCAGCCGTTGTCCGTGAGTCGCCAGGGGGACCTGTGCGCTGGCCGCCGCGGCCATCACCGATGATACACCGGGGATGATTTCCACGGGGGCCTCCGGGCATAAATCTTGGACCCCGGCCAGCACGTAGGAAAAGGTGCTGAATAGCATGGGGTCTCCCTCGGTGAGGAAGGCCACGTCCTGTCCCTTTCTCAGGCGCTCGACCACCATCTGAGAGGCTTCCCGCCAGACCTGGGCCGCGCCCTCGGCGTCGTCGGTGGGGAATGGGACCCGCAGTATCTCCTGCTCCGGCTTTACATAATCTTTAACGATGCTCAGGGCGTAGCTATCCCGCCGGTTGGCCGCTTGGGGCACGCAGATTACCGGCGCCCTCTGGAGGGCCTTCAGGGCTTTTAGGGTCAGCAGTTCGGGGTCGCCGGGACCGACGCCGATGCCGTAGAGGCAGCCTAATGCGGCCGGGTTTTCAATCGAATTTTCGGTGGGATTTTCTTTGGGTTTTTCAGGCATGCCGGCCGCCTATTTTCCGCGGCGGCCGGAGACGATGAACACCGGATTGAGCGACTCCAACCGCACCGCGCCGTCGGGCATCTCTTTGCTCCGGGCTGAGTTAACTTGAGTGAATTCAGTATCGAGTCCCAATCTCTTCAAGTGCCGGTAGGTTTCTGAAGTCCGTTCCAGGACCGCGAGGTTGACGACGATCGTGCCGCCGGGGTTGAGACGGGAGGCGGCGTACTCCAAGATCGCGGACAGGTTGCCCCCACTGCCGCCCACGAAGACGGAGTCAGGATCGGTCAACGCCTCCAGCGCACCCGGCGCTTCTCCGGCCACTATTTGGATGTTTCCAGAACCCCATTGCGCCACGTTGGCTTCCAACAAAGGCAGAGAATCCAAGTCGCGCTCAATGGAAAATACCTGGCCGCGGTGGGCGATCAGAGCCGCTTCCACGGATACGGACCCGGTGCCCGCGCCGATGTCCCATACCACACTATCCTGGCGGAGGCCCAGGCAGTAAAGGCTTACGGCACGCACTTCCCGCTTGGTGATCTGGCCCTTATTGGGCCGGCGTTGCTCGAAGGCATCGTCGGGCAAGCCCAGAGAACGGGACAGGCCCAAGTTCGGCAGGTTCTTAGCCATTGTGGGAGCCTCCGGGAGATGCGCCGGAGGCAGTAACCAACGGGATGCCGTCGGGGGATGTTGAGGCGTAGCCTAGGAGGGCGCCATCGAAGTCGAAACACATGGCGTCAACGATCAGCTTGCCCGCGTCGTCTCCCAGAAGTTTATGGCTCTCGTCGCAGACCATCTGGCTCATCAAGGTGAACAGCGAAAGTTGATCGTTGGCCAGGGCAAACGCGCCCAA
>JACZYV010000186.1:0-5169 GCA_022570905.1 Chloroflexota bacterium | reverse complement strand
GACTCTCGCGCCTCGAGAATCTCGGTATGCTCGATATTGTCTATGGTTGAGTTCGACTCTAGTGTAACTTTCCGGCAGTTAAATGATTTCGCAGGCAGGTTGATCGAATCTGGGAACGTCGCCTGGTTGCTTAAAGCCGCCTGACCGGATCGAAGTAAAGATAATCTGGTGTAGGTGGCGTTCGCTCATGGTGATCTCGTCGATCCACCGTAACTAGTAGACCAAGGCCGGCACGAGGATCAGTATGACTGATGCGCATCCTTCGCCGGGCTTGGAGACCGACTATCTTTCCCTTCTGATTAGTTTAATCGAATAGTATAGATGGGTCCCTTGGAAATATTCGTGAGAACCATACGACAAACGTTCGTAGAATTCGCGGTTCTCTTCATAGTCAGCATTTTCGACTAGGACTCCTTCGCCGTCCGCCGCCGTAAGATCAGCACCCAGGTGGTCCGGCCACAGAGGAAATTCCCTAACTTGAAGGGCGAAAAGTTGCCCATCTTTGCAAAACATAGAGTACGGGCTGCAAAATCTCCGACTCACGGAGTAAACCTTCCCTCCCTCCACAAACTCTGGATCCCCCAACTTCAGAGCGACATTGCCAACTACCGGTGGCAGAAGCCGATCATACAACTCGGCTGGTACCGGCGTGAACATGATGTGGTCATCAGCTACGCCAGTCTCATAGTATTTCCTCACGGCTTCGCCTTGTAGTCCTTGGAAGTCCGCCAGCGGAAGCTCCGGATACGGCCAAGGTTCGGCATCTACTTTGCCCTTCCGGCCAAAAACAACGTAGTAATCAGATTTGTCGTGCAAGTCTGCAACGATGTTATTCAAGGCTTTTGTTATCGGCAGGAGGGCGGCTTCATTGCTTTCCAATGGCACCGTTTGCGTTCGGGAGCACACCAAAGTTATCGAACGGCCGCCCGAGTATTCGCCTTGGAAAGTCAATTCTTCGAATTCATCGAATTTGTTATCGGTGAAGACCTTGAGTAAAACGTCAAGCTCGGTGGGAGATAGAGATTGGCGAGCCGTCACATTCTTCCATTTGTCCTTGTAGTACATTGCCCCCGTCCCGTAGATATTTAGCTGAGAGGCGTTGGTTTGCGAGGTTGACAGATAAGAGATTAAGAGCGGGCCTCGACCCAGATATTCGATGGCGCCAAGATTCAGATTTTCGTACGAATCCCCAATCATTTTTACGCTTCGGACACCCTGGCTGAGTACCTGCGTTGTTGCATTGGGGGCGGCACTACCACCTCCATATATGATCTCCTGCATTGTTAACTCAATCAGATCATGCAATTTGAGTCGGGGAAGAGTTTCTACTACTTTAGGGTCAACTATAAAGAACTTGATCTGATATTTATCGGCTATGCGCCGTACCGTAGGCGTATCGGGGGATGAATCGATAACTTCGACTACCAGAGGACTCGTGTTCAATACCCTGCCGATGATCGTTGGATCGATTTCTGGACGAACCGAGTAAAAGTCGCTGAACCCTACTATCCGAAGACGGGAGCTATCGAACGCTACGAGCTCAGGAGTCTGTGTAATAGATTCGCAACTGGGCGTCGACGTCGGAATCACTACGGGTATCGGTGTGGGAGGAATCAATGTCGGTGTGTGGGTCGGGTTGGGTACGGCAGTAGCCGTTGGCGTAATCGTGTTGGTCGGCTGAACGGGAAGAGGTGTCGCGATCGGTGTTTGGGTTTCCTCACCTGTACAGGCGGCCAAAACCAAGACCATCACTGCTAGCAGCGCGGAAGATACTACCAATCGCATTTTCAAGATTCTGCTCAAGAATAGGACCTACCACAAATCAGTACGGCCCGGGATGCTGTTTGTAGCCACCGTCGTCAGAATGGTGGTGCTCCAATAGTACAACCTCGGTGGCGTAAAGGTTTCATCTAGGTGCCACGAGAAGCGACTCTAAAGGCGGTAGAGCACCGAGGCACTGGACATACACCGTGGTCGCTGGATTCACGCCTAAGGGAATTGCTCGTTCAACGGGATGTATGTCCAGTGGTGGCCAAATTTTAGATGGCGCAAACTAGGAATTTCGTCGGACCTCGAACGGGAACATAAATCTGCTGGTGGGCGTTGGGCGACGCGGAGACGGGGGAGGGACAAACCCCTCCCAAAAAGCCGTGGGGCCCAGCGGGCTCACACGCCGGCATCCGCGGCGGCTAACAAACAAGTAGGGTTGCAAGCACCTGGTAAGCCCACCTTGGGAGTTCCGGCTGGTGGAGGTTACGAGGTTTTCTGGGTAAAGATGCTTCCTTAAGCGAGACCACGGACTGGGGCAGCGGGTTATCTAGACCGGCCAGCCTTCCACCGAAATGTCTACCCGGTAGCCTTCGGTGTCATAAATCATGCTTTCACCAACGGCGGCCGCCGAATTGGCCACGGCCGTGGTTTCGGCAATCTCTTCGATCTGGTTGATGCTTTCCACCTGGAAACCGAAATGGTTGATGCCCCAGGGCATCTCGGAGCGGCTGATCAGCGCCACACCGACGTGGCCGTCGGAGAGATAGATCGTCCCGTTGGGTCCCCGGCTCTTCTCCTCCATTCCGAATACCCGCTTGTAGTATTCAGCCTCCTTGTCCCGGTCCTTTACGTTCAGGGCGATGTGGCGAATCCTCGGACGTTCCATATTGCTGCTCCTTGGTCGATTCTTCCCCGAGACGGTTTCTTGGGGAGAGTATAGCCTCCCCTGGAGCGGGCAAGCAATCTATCCCCGGGCCGGAGACCATTCCGGACGTTTCAAACCGGAATCAACGTCTGGCTTGTCAGTCCGTGTGGCCCGGTCTATCATGTCCCCGACATCGCCCCGATGCCATCGGGGTGGCCCTTCATCCAGCTTGCCCGAGCGGGAGCGCCAGTTGATACCCCCCTTTAGAATGCACGAGCCTGAGACCGTGGCCGACGCCGTTTCCTTGTTGGAACAGCACGGCGCCGATGCTTCGCTTTACGCAGGCGGCACCGAACTGCTATTGGCCATGAAAGAAGGGCTCCTGCGGTACAAGCATCTAATCAACCTGAAAACGGTTCCGGGATCCGATCGGCTGGTTTACGACCAGTCCGCCGGTGAACTCCAGATCGGCCCGGCGGTTACTCATCGGGCCTTGGAACAGTCTCCGGACGTGGCGGCCCGGTTCCCCCTCATCGCCCAGGCCGAATCCAACGTGGCCAACGTCAGGGTGCGCAATGTGGGCACCCTTTGCGGCAATCTATGCTTCGCCGAACCCCATTCCGACCCCGCGGCGTTCCTGCTCCTCTACAACGCCCACGCCGAGGCCCAAAGCGCCAGTGGCAGCAGGACGATCCCCTTGGACCAACTGGTCTTGGGTCCTTACGAGACCTGTTTGGAAGAGGGTGAGATGCTCACTTCGGTTTCCGTGCCCCAGTTTGGCCCAGAGATGAAGGCGGCCTACCAGAAATTCGGGTACCACCAACGTCCAACCCTGGGCTTGGGCGTAGCCGTCAGGCTGGAAAATGGGTCGGTTGCCGAAGCCCGCATCGCCATCGGCTCAGTGGGGCCCAAGGCGGTACGGGCGCCCGAAGCTGAAGAGTTGCTTCTGGGCAAAGACGTCGGCGATCTTTTGGGAGCAGCGTCTAAATCGGGCGCATCGGTGTTGGACGAGGCCGGCCGGATGGCGGCCCAAGCGGTCCAGCCCATGGACGACCTGCACGGGGCCGCCGACTACAAGGAACACCTGGTCCGCGTTTTCCTGGAACGGGTGCTTGCCGAAGCAGTGGGGGCGGAGCCTGCGGTACAGCGGTCCGCGGCCTGAACGGCTAGAGAGGTATATTGTCGAGCAACCATCAAGATAACGGGCACAGTTCCAATGGGTTCAGGGTCACCATCGACCTAACGGTTAATGGGCGCCGGGTATCCCTGGACATCCCGCCCCAACTGACGCTCTTGGACCTGCTCCGGGACCGGCTCAGCCTCAAGGGGGCCAAACGTTCCTGCGACCTGCAGGTGTGCGGCGCTTGCACCATCTTGGTGAACGGGGCGGCGGTCAGCGCCTGCACCTACCTGGCTTACGAAGCGCGGGGAGCGGAGGTGCTTACGATCGAGGGCATGGCCGATGGCAACCGCCTCCATCCGATACAGCAGGCTTTCATCGACAACGGCGCATTTCAGTGCGGCTTTTGTACGCCGGGGATGATCCTGGCCGCCAAGTCGCTACTTGACGAAGTCCCCCAGCCCAGCGAGGAAAAAGTCAAAGAGTACATGGAGGGCAACATCTGCCGCTGCACCGGCTACCGGAAGATCGTCGAGGCCATCCTGGATGCCGCCGGCAAGACCGGGGCAGAGGCTTAGGGGAACAGCATGGATATCATCGGGGTCTCCGTACCCAGGATCGACGCTATCGACAAGGTCACCGGCCGCGCTGCTTACGTGGGCGACCTGGAAGTATCCGGTATGCTCCACGGCAAGATATTCCGCAGTCCGCTGCCCCACGCCGTGGTGCGGAGCATAGACACCAGCGAGGCCCTGAAGCTTCCCGGCGTGGTGGCGGTGCTGACCCGGGACGACCTGGAAGGGCTGGACCCATATTACGGCGCGGTGGTGCGGGACCGGCCCTTCATCGCCACGGACAAGGTCCGCTATCAGGGAGAGCCGATTGCCGCCGTGGCCGCCGTGGACCTGGCCACCGCCGAAGAAGCCATGGAGCTGATCCAGGTGGAGTACGATGAGCTGCCGGTGGTCTCCGATACGGTGGAGGCCCTTTCCGGCGCCGGCACAACCGTCCACGAAACCAACCTGTGCAACCAGAGCGGCTACGAGTGGGGAGACGTAGAAGCCGCCTTCGCCAAGGCCGACCACATATTCGAGGACACTTTTACTTTTCCCATGGTCTACCACTATTCCATGGAGCCCCACGCCGTCATCGCCGATTATTCCAGCCAGGGAATCACCGTGTGGTCCACCGCCCAACACCCATTCCTGGTACGGGAAGACTTGGCCCGGATGTTCGGCTTTCAGTTGCATCAGGTGCGGGTGGTCGTCCCCTACCTAGGAGGCGGGTTCGGCAGCAAATCCTACACCAAGCTGGAGCCCCTGGTGGTGGCCTTGAGCAAGGTCGCCGGGCGTCCCGTCCGCGTCGCCCTCACCGTGTAAGAAGCGTTCAACACCATCCGCCGGCCCCCCGCCCG
>JACZYV010000036.1:0-18868 GCA_022570905.1 Chloroflexota bacterium | reverse complement strand
TCAATTGACATGAACGCTCCTGAACTCATCACGGCGGACGAACTTGCCCGGCATATCAGCGTCACCGTCCCGACGGTCAATCGTTGGGTGCGACAGGGCCTCATCCCTTTCGTTTTCCATCGTTTTCTGTTCGATCATCGCTAAGCGACGACGTTGATAGAGATCATAGTCTTGCTCTCTTTCAGAAAAAGCGCGCGTCACAGATATAGCTTCCTTCATCTCTTGGGTGTTCAAATAAGCGGGAGGATTATATCAAGACTCGTTCGGATCGATGCCTGCTTTTTTCAAGAAATCGTCAAATCCCATTTTTAATGATGTGGTTAGGAGATTGAGCGCATAACTTTCATTGTAGAGTTGCTCACTAAACTGCTGGATGAATTCTTCTTTTTTCATTTCAAAAAGAAATCATCTGATTCGCCGGAAGAATGCTGTGAAACTCCACGCGGTGAAAATAAGACAACCAAAATTATCCTGTGGACAGGAGCGGTCTTGACTCTGTTCCTGTTTTTATTTCCTTATTTTATTTAGCGTTTTCTATTTTAGCTGTGCAGATTATGAAAACCATTTCTTTGAAAATTATTCTTTGCCTTTTTCTGGTTGCTGTCCTGGCAATGCCTGAATTTGTTTTTGCAGAAGAAAAAGAAGAACCAAATAAAAGGCTATTACAGGAATATCAATTAATCGTCACCGGACTAAAATGTAAAAGCTGCATCCCGGATGTTCGCAAGGTATTAAAAAAAGTTCCTGGTGTCCAGGATGCGAGAATCACCGAATTCGATAAGGCAGGAAGCGTGACGAGCGTTGAAGTCCTGCCGGATATGGTTTCCGGGGAAGATCTTGTCGCGGCGCTTAAAAATTCAGGGTTCCACGCAAAAATCATTGCTGTTGGAAATCCGAGAGAAGTCTTGCTTGAAGACCAAAAAGAAGCGGGTTTTCTCAGTTTGTTTAACTAAATCTATTTCAAATTCAGGTTCTGACCATGTCGTTTGTTTATATGAAAATACTTGAATCCCGTCCTGAACGATACGATGCGGGGATGAGTCTTCTGACTCTGGGAGCGTTGACTAAAATTAAACGGCAAATCGCCAGACCTGCCCATCCTGGCAACCGGGGGACTGGGCTTGGTTTGCCGCGCAGGCGCACTGGCGCAAATGGGTGTTGAACGAGGGGCGCAGGTGACGGGCGTTGACGCCAACAGCGGCATGCTCGCGGTGGCAAAGAGAAATTCGCCCTCAGCAACCTACCTGAATATTAGCCTTGGTAACCTCGATGAGCATTTAGGAGATGAGTCATTCGATATTATTTTGAGCACTCTTGCTTTCAGCGAACTGACTCGCGCGGAACGGATTCATGTATTGAAGCAAATCAAAAGAATTTTAAGAAATGGGGGGAAAGTTCTTATTGGCGATGAAATGATTCCCGAAAATATTCTAGCCAAATGTTTGTACTATGCATTCAGGTTACCTATGCGGCTTCTTACTTGGGTTATCACTCAAACCACAACCAACGCGATTTCCAATTTTGATAATGATGTTCGGGAAGCGGGTATGACCATAGTCAACTGCAAATCATTTATGTTGGGCATGTTCATTCTTTTAGAAATTAAAAAATGATTGGCTGGATTAAAGACATCTATCAAACCCTTTTTCGATTTGTCCGATTTCCGTGCGAACCTGAAACAGTGGCTATCGGCAACCCAGACAAATCTGCTCCTATTCTCGTCACCTGTAATTTCGATTATACGGTGAGACATCTCAAGGAATATCTGGAAAAAGAAGCTGTAGATTGTTTCCTTTTAGTCGTCAATACTCAAGGAACCAATGTCTGGTGTGCAGCTGCCGAAGGTATTTTTACTGCCGATACCGTTCTTTCCCACTTGAAGGTTTACAATGTAGGGGAACGGGTCAATCATAATCGGTTAATACTGCCGCAATTGTCCGCACCTGGAATCATTCCTGATTGATCAGGCCCTGTTGGGGGCTGCCGCTTTGCCGGCCGCCCTGATTTTTCTTTTTGGGGCCTCTCTTTTGTGCCGGACGGAACTCGGCATCCGGTCCCACCGAGCGCCGGCGCCCTTTCTTGGGCAGGGCCGGTGGCATCTCCAGAAGGGGCAATTGGGCCTCGTCTCGCAAGTCCCGGACCGCTTCTTCAAAACTCTCTATGTCCTGGAAGGACCGGTAGACGCTGGCGTAGCGGATGTACGCCACCCGGTCCAATTTCCGGAGCCGGTCCATCACCATGGTGCCGAGCACGGTGGTCGAAACCTCCATGTTGCCCATGTGTTGTAATTCGGCTTCTATGTCTTCAACCATCTTGTCGATCGTCCTAGAGGCGACGGGCCTCTTGGCGCACGCTTTCCTGATCCCCGATATAAGTTTTTCACGGTTGAACTCCTCTCTACGGTTGTCTTGTTTGGACACCATCAGAGGAGCAGCCTGGACTCGTTCGTAGGTTGTGAACCGGAGTTCGCAGCTCTGGCATTCACGCCGTCGCCGGATCCCGCTCGCCACCACCCGCGAGTCGGTGACCTTGGAATGGGGATGGCCGCAAAATGGACAGTGCATTTCTTGGTTGTTTTTTTAAACTTTTCTTAAATTCGTTTTAGATACTATATATAGTGTTATTGTTAACTAAACCTACTATCTATAGTGTCTTTAGTGTAAATAACGATAATTAACTTGTCAATCCCCATCGTTTTTCGTAATAGACGTGTGGTTGGAGGCAGTCGAGAAATCAGGACACAAAAAAAGACCGCCCTCCGATTAGGAAGGGCGGTCGAAAGATGATTCCCGGCGCCTGATTGGGGTGCTTTGATAAGGGGGGATTAGTGCGCTTAGGCCTCCGAGAACATTACTCTGTTTTTAAAGGGCTCCCGGCCCGGTGCGGTCTTGCCACTGACGTAGCGTTTCCGCCAATTTACCCTAACATGTCCGGTGATTCCGGGAGCCTTTGCGCTGATTACGGATTTTAACGGAAAAAGCCCCGGTTTTTGTTCCCTGACTGGCGGCGTAGGAAACTGGGCACGTCCAGTTCTTCTTCCGACTGGGGAATCACGTCCTGGAGCAACCGCTCTAGTTCGTCCTCGCGGAGCTGCTGGTTCTCAGCCACCACCGGGAATGAAGCGGCAATCATGGTGATCTTGACCTCATCGTCCAGTTTGGCGTCACGGCAGGTGCCGAATATGATGTTGGCATCGGGGTCGGACAGGTCCTGAATGACCCGGGCGGCATCCTGGACTTCCTGAAGCGTCAGGGTTGGGCCGCCGGTGATAACGAACAGTATCCGCTTGGCGCCGTCCATGGAGATGTCCAAGAGCGGGCTCTTGGTCGCCTGTCGCGCCGCGTCCACCGCCCGATTCTCGCCTTTGCCCCGGCCGATGGCCAGCCAGGCCTGTCCGGCGTTGCTCAAGATGGTGCGCACGTCGGCGAAGTCCACGTTGATCTCACCGGGGACCGTCACCACTTCAGCTATCGCTTGGATCCCCTGCTGCAGGACCGAGTCGGCCATCTTCAATGCGTCTTCCCAGGTGTAGGTCTGCTCACCCTGGTTGTTTAACTGCAGCAAACGGTCATTGTCGATAACGATCAAGGTATCAACGTTGTCCTTAAGCCTGGCGATACCCTCTTCCGCGTTCTTCTTGCGGATATTGGCCTCAAAGGAGAAGGGCCGGCTCACCACGGCCACGGTAAGTGCGCCCGACTCCTTGGCGATCTGAGCGATCACCGGAGAGGCTCCCGTGCCGGTGCCGCCGCCCATCCCCACGGCTAAGAAGACCATGTCGGCGCCTTCCAGCGCTTTTTCGATGTCGTGGCGGCTCTCTTCGGCCGCTTGCCGTCCCAGATCTGGATTGGCGCCGGCGCCCAGGCCCCGGGTCAGGTTCTGGCCGATGGCCAGCCGGTGGGACACATCGCAGCGAAACAGGTGCTGGGCGTCGGTGTTAACGCTGTAATACTCGACCACGGGCAGTTTGTCTTTGAACATCCGGCTGACGGCGTTGCTGCCGCCGCCGCCGATGCCCATCACCTTGATATTTGGCGCGGCGGCATTGATCTCCTGCACCATCTCAAAGGTGTTGTCTACGTCTTTGCTGGGCTCCCAGGCTGCTGAGTTGTCTTGTACCATATTAAAGCCTCCACATCATCATCATCGATTTAAGGTCTCGGGCCCGCTGCCGGGCCTCCTTCGGTCTCCTAAAGATCTGGCTGGTCTTGCTGGGTCCGTTGTCCGGGCGGTTCCCGGAGCGCCGGCGCGAGTATTTGGCGTCGGCGGCTAAATTATTGTTACCTCGCTGCGGCCGCTTTTTTCCTGCCCAACCCCCATCGCCAAGATTTGCTTCCCATTATCGATCGGCCTCCATTCAAGGAAGACCGTGTTTCGCCCTGGTGTTTTATTCCCCAGAGGAGCAGCCCAACGGCGGCCGAGAAGGCCGGCTTTCTGAGTTGCGCCGGCAGACCGGCGATACCCTCAGGGAAGGCGATACGGACCTGTCCTCCCAGGGTTTTCTGGACCAGTTCCGTCAGTCCGGTCATCTCGGCTCCTCCTCCGGTCAGCACGATGCCGCCGGGAGGGAATTCTCTGAGTCCGGACTGTCTCACCTTTAGAACGATCAACTTGATGAGTTCCACCATCCTGTCATGCAACGGTTCGCACAGGATGCGCCGCGACAGTGAATGCTTTGGCTGCCCTTGGAAACTGGGTATCATCACTTCTTGGTCGGCCGGAACGGTTTCGGGCATCACGCTGCCCCATTTGATCTTCATCTCTTCGGTCATGTACACCGGCGTCTTGAGCGCCACCGAGAGGTCGCGGGTCAACTGGCTTCCGCCCACTGGGATGACCGCTGAGTACCACGGTTGGCCCTGCCGGTAGATGGCGATGTCGGTGGTGCCGCCGCCGATATCGACCAAGACGACGCCCATCTCGCGCTCGTCACCGCTCAAGGTGGCCTCTGCGGACGCCAGAGAGTGGAGCACCATGCTCTTCACCGAAGCCTTGTTGGCCTCGATCACCTTTACGGTGTTCTTCAGAATGACGGCGTCGCCAATAACCACGTGGGCTTCCACCTCCACCAGGTTGCCGTGGAGACCCACCGGATTGCGGATACCCGACATGCCATCGACGTGGTACCCGATGGGAATAACGTGGAGAACCTCTTGTCCTGGGCCGACATCTGGGAAAGACCCCCGCAGCAGGCGGTCCAGCAATTTACCGGTGATGTCGCCCACGTCATCGGGGTTGTCCACCACCTCTCTAGTGTTCAGTGAACTCAGATGGGTCCCGGTGACGCTGGTGTATACGCCGGTGGGCGTCCCGTTGCCGATGTAGCGTTGGGCTTCTTCCAACGAGGTGTGGACCGCCTCTTTGACCTCGTCGATATTCTCGATCCGGCCTTTTTGCATCCCTTGGGAGGTCACAACTCCGGTGCCCAGCACTTTCAGTTCTCCCTCGGACCCCACGCGGGCCATGATGGAAGTAACTTTATCGGTGCCGATGTCAACCGCTGTATAGAATGTGTCTCTTGCCAACCTGTCACCTTCCTTAATGATGCCGTATTTGGGCCTTGATCCTGTCCGCCGGCGGCCCGGCTAGAGCCGCTGGACCGCCCGCAGTTTGGCGCTACGGCTCCTCGGATTGGACTGGACCTCTTCGTTGGATGGTTTGATCACCCGCCGGTTGATGATCTTTAGGCGCGGCGTTTTACCGCAGATGCATACCGGCAAACCGGGAGGACAGACACAGGTGGCCGCTTCCCGGTTGAAGAACGACTTTACGATCCGGTCTTCCAGACTGTGGTAGCTGATCACCACCAGGCGGCCTCCGGGGACGAGCAGGCCCACGGCCGCATCCAATCCTCGCTCTACGTTCGAGAGCTCGTCATTGACCGCGATGCGCAGGGCTTGGAAGGTCCTGGTGGCCGGGTTTACCCGCTGACCGCGGCGGCGCCCCAGGACTCCGCCTACTATGGAAGCCAACTGGGCGGTGGTCGCAACCGGCCTCTCTCTGATGATGGCCCTGGCGATGCTCATGCCCCGCGGCTCTTCCCCGTAACGCCGGATCAGCTGACCCAATTCCCTTTCGCCGTAGGTGTTGACGATCTCTTCGGCGGTCAGGTCCCCATCAGGGTCGTACCGCATGTCCAGAGGTTCATCCATCTGGAAACTCAGGCCGTAACCGGGACTTTCCACCTGGCGGGAAGAGAACCCCAGGTCCAACAGCACGCCGTTAACCTCGGTGATTCCCCGTTCCGCCGCCAGACCGGCCATCCCGGCGTAGTTGCCCGGAACGGGCAGAAATCGGCCTCCGAACCCGGACAACCGGGACTGGGCCGTTTCCAGAGACCGGGGGTCCCAGTCGATGCCCAACACCGCCTTTACCTGTGGCCCGGTCTGGAGGATGGCCTGGGCATGTCCTCCTTCTCCGGTAGTGCCGTCCACATAGACTCCGCCCTCTTGCAGCATCAACTGATGGAGGGTCTCCGTCAGAAGTACCGGCTGGTGAGAGACAACGAATTCGCCGTCGGATGCATGACCAGTTCGGCCCATAAGCTCCGTTAGCCAAGGGACTGATGATTCCGCTGTTCTTGTCAGGGTTGCCAGTGTCACCGCCGCTCCCATCCGCCAGGATCGATCTGGCGGCCACATCACTTCTTGCCGGCAACTTCTCTTATCGGCGATTTCGTATCAGGGACTCCCGGCAATAATCCAGCGAAAATCCGTGAAAAACCAAAGAAATATCCATTGGACCCGGTCGTCCGACCACTTTTGCGCCGATGCGATTGCAACTGACAGTACCAACTTGTAAACATAACCGTCAATGAAAATTGGGGTGAGTTTTAATAATTTCTTAAACTTATGCCAATTTTGGTCGAAATCTAAGAAATTGATAAGGAACCATGCCCGTCAGATACTGGAATTGTCCACCGGCAACGGGCCCGAAAGTTTCCCATCCCGGAAACCACCAGAGCCACCGGGAACAAAGAGACCCCTCGCTGCGTCCGATTTCATCGAGACTCTCGACCACCGGTCGAAGCTCGGGGTGACAAGGGGAAGCACACATGAAACCCGGAGTCCATCGGGGCGCCGGGACTTTAACTTTTGAGACACCCGCAAATGTAGAGGGTTATCCCGTGGGCGTTTAATCGACTGGTTATGGAAAGTGCCGCAAGGAAGGTATGTTATAATCGTGGCTACCCGAACTCACGATTAAGCCACACCTGCGCCCGTCGTTTGGACCGTCGTTTGGGCCGATGGTTCGCTCATCCTTAGATCGGTAGATCAGCTACTCGATTCTGATGGCCATTTCACCCCCGGCCATGGCAGGTTACAGAGAGGAAAGGCGTTGAACGTCACAAAGGACTCGGTCACAACCACAGAGATAACCCTTACCATATCCATGGATGCCGATGATGAGGAGCCATTTCTCAACCGGTCTTACAAAAGGGTTGCCAGCCGCGTCCGCATCCCTGGATTTCGTCCCGGCAAAGCCCCCCGATCGGTGATCGAAAACCACCTTGGCCGGGAAGCGCTAGTCCAAGAAGCGCTGGAATTCATGATTCCGGAGTCATTGGACAAGGTATTGAAGGACGAAGACATCAAGGCTTTCATGGAACCCCAGTTGGAAGTCATCGACATGGCTCCCGTGTCGTTCAAGGCCGTGGTGCCCCTTGAGCCCATTGTCGACCTGGGAGAGTTCCAGTCGATCCGGCTACAGCGGGAGGCGGTGGAAGTCACCGACGAACAGGTGGAACACGTACTGGAAGACCTGCGGTTTGAGGCGGCTCCCTGGGAACCGGTGGAACGCCCGTTGGCCTTTGGTGACCTGGTGTCCATGAACGTCAAAGGGACGATCGAAGGTGATGGGGTCATCGATGACCAAGGGATAGACTTCGTTCCCCAGGTAGACAACAACCTCCCCTTTCCGGGCTTCTCCGTTTATCTGGAGGGCATGACCGAGGGACAGACAAAGGAATTCACACTGCCCGTTCCTGACGATTACCCCCAGGAGAACTACGCCGGCAAAGAGTGCCGGTTCAACGTGGAAATCCTTGCCGTCAAGGAGAAGATACTGCCGGAACTGGACGACGAATTCGCAAAGGGAGTGCGGGAGGGATTCGAGACCTTGGAGGCCCTTTCCGACCACGTAAGACAGCGTCTCAACGACGAAGGTGAGGCGGCCGAGACCCGCCGTTTGGAGCGGTCCAGTCTCGAAGAGCTCAAAAAACTGGCCAAAATTGAGGCCTCAGAACTGGTCTACCAGCGCGAATTAGACTTAATGTACGAGGAGCGCCAAAGGTCCTTACGCAACCAGCGCATGGACATGGAACACTACCTTAGTCATGTAGGCCAGACCGAAGAGGAACTTAGGGAGCAGATGAAGCCACAAGCGGAAGAACGGCTTAACACCATGCTGCTTCTGCGGAAATTGGCCGATGTGGAGAATATCGACGTCTCCGACGAGGACGTGGACGCCGAGATTGGCAATCTGATCTCCACCACCGGCGGCGATTCGGAAGCGTCCATGAAGCAGGCCCTGAACTCGGAGAACGCTAAAGAGTCCATCCGGTCGTCTTTGATGAACCGGAAGATCATGGCCAGGTTGGTGGAGATAGTCCAAGGAGAGGAATCCGCCAGCCCTGCCGCTGAAGAATCCGATTCGAACCAAGATCCGATTAAACCAAGAAACCGCGCCGGAAGAAGAATCTTCGCCGGCCGATGAAGCAACAGAATAAGGAGCCCACGTCGATGCAAGATCTTCCTAACTCCAGCGGATTATTCGTACCACAGGCCATGATTCCCATGGTCATCGAGACGGGCCCGAGAGGCGAGCGGGCATTCGATATATATTCCCTTCTCCTGAAAGAGCGGATCATATTTCTGGGCACACCGATAAACGACCAGGTGGCCAACCTGATCATCGCCCAGTTGCTGTTCCTTGAGCGGGAGGACCCGGACAAGGGCATCAATCTCTATATCAACAGCCCCGGCGGCGTGATCAGCGCCGGCATGGCGATCTACGACACCATGCATCTGATCAATTCCGAAGTCTCGACTATCTGTATCGGCATGGCGGCCAGCATGGCCACCATCCTGCTTTCTGGCGGGCAAAAGGGCAAACGCTACGTACTGCCCAATTCCACCGTCCACATGCACCAGCCCATGGGCGGCGCCCAGGGCCAGGCCACCGACATCGAGATCGCGGCACGGGAGATCATCCGGTTGCAAGATAAGATCCGCACCATATTGTCGGAAAACACCGGCCAGACCTACGACAAGATCGCCCGAGACACCGACCGGGACTACTACCTCACCGCCGAGCAGGCGGTTGAGTATTCCTTGGTGGATGAGATTCTTACCTCAAAGCAGTCCGAGAAAAAAGATTCATAAACAGTTCACAAACTGGATCAGTGCAGGGTTAGAGGGGTGAGTGTGGCTAACGGTAAAAGTGGAACCAGGCTTTCTCGATGTTCATTTTGTGAGAAACCGCAACCCCGGTCAGACATGGTGATCGCCGGGGAGGGCAAGGCATCCATCTGTTACGACTGCGTCCGGGTGCTTGGTCAGGTGGTGGAAGAGGAAGCCCCCGCCCCGGCGGCCAAGAAATTCGAACCGGCCAAACCGCTGGCTCCGCGGGATATCTATTCCAACCTGGACACCTACGTGGTGGGCCAGGACAAGGCGAAAAAGGTTCTCAGCGTCGCGGTCTACAATCACTTCAAACGCATCTGGAACGGACACCAGCGCTCCGCTTCGGATGTCGAACTCCAAAAGACCAACATCTTGCTCATCGGCCCCACCGGCTGCGGCAAGACTCTCTTGGCCGAAACCCTGGCGCGCACCCTGGATGTCCCCTTCGCGGTGTGTGACGCCACCTCGCTCACCGAATCCGGATACGTCGGCGAGGATGTGGAAAATATCCTCCTCAGGCTTATCCAGGCCGCCGACTGGGATGTGAACCGCGCGGAGAAGGGCATCATTTACATCGACGAACTGGATAAAATCGCCCGCAAAGAGGGCGTGAACCGGTCCATCACCCGGGACGTTTCCGGCGAGGGCGTGCAGCAAGAACTGCTGAAGATAATCGAGGGATGCGTCGCCAACGTACCGCCCCAGGGCGGCCGCAAACACCCCCACCAGGAATTCCTCCAGATCAACACACGCGACATCCTATTCATCTGCGGCGGCTCGTTCGACGGACTGGAAGAGATCATAACCAGGCGGCTTGGGTCCGGATCATCCCAGATGGGATTCCTAGCCGGGGGCCGCGACGGCTCCGAGCTGGAAGGCAGCGCTCTGACTCAGGTTGTCCCCGAAGACCTATTGCAATTCGGCTTCATTCCGGAGATGGTGGGAAGATTGCCGGTGACCGTGGCCCTGGAGTCTCTGGACAAAGATTCCTTGGTCCGCGTGCTTACCGAGCCCAAGAACGCAATCGTAAAACAGTATCAACAACTCTTCAGCATGGACGGCGTCGAACTGGTGTTCACCAAAGAAGCCCTCGAGGCCGCGGCGGAGCGGGCCCTGGACCACAAGACCGGCGCCCGCTGCTTGCGGTACGTAATCGAGGATACACTCCTGGACGTGATGTACCATCTACCGTCATTGGATGATGTTGTCCGCTGCCTGGTGGACCGTGACGCGATCGAAGGCGACGCTCTGCCGGGCCTATTTAGTAAAGATGGCGGAAAGGTCGATCTGCCGCTCCATCCCATCCAAAGGTCGGCTTAATCCGCGTTTTTCGCCGGGTCTTCCAGCATAGCTTGGGCGATCCGCCGGTCGAGACAGAGGCCATTGGACATCGGACCGGTTAAGGGCGCTCCGGTGGCATCCACCACCCGACCTCCCATGACGCCTATCTCCCCTTGGCTCACGGCCCGCAGGGTCTCAAACAACAGATACGGCTCCCTCTGGTATTGCTCGCTGCGGATGGCCTGAAATAGGGCGAATTCCTCTCCCTCGATTTTCTTTATCCGGTCCAGGTCTTTGTCCTGCAGCTCAGCCCAGTGCTGGTCGAACCCGGGCCCGGTGATGGGCACCGTGACGTACGATACAACGGGCCCCCGGTCCACCTCTTCGGTGGCCAGGTGGACCATGGCGCCAGTTTTGGCCGCCCTCGTCCTTATCAATTCCCAAACGACTTCCTGCCAGGTGCCAGTGGGTCCATCGGGAAGGGCGGGGTGCAGGTTCAGCATGGGATATTGGCGGCACATCTTTCCACTCACGATCAGCATGTACCCAGCCAGCACACAAATGTCCACTTCAAGTCCGGCAAGCTTGTCCATCACCTGCTGGTCAAACTCCTCTCGGTGATCGGAGAAGTGGCCCCCCGAAGCCTTCCGGAAGACTGTGGAGGAATGAGTGATCAGGGGGATATCGTAACCGTCAACAAGCTTGAAAAATTCGTCCGAACCCTCGGCCTCGCCCCACTCCCGGTTGCTGAAAACGAAGCTGATGCGGGCGTCGGCGCCAGTCTCGATCAAGCGCTTCCGCACAAAGCTGAGGAGCCCTCGCGAACCCTCTCCACGGCCGGTGGAGAACCATCCGATATTCAACATCCTCAGGTCGACACCCTCCCCAACACTATTATCCGTCGGTTGGCCGAGTTTTACTCGTCAGAATCTTCTTCTTCTGAATCTTCGTCCAGGACGTCGAAACCGGGCTGAGCCCCCGCCGTCCGATATGACTCTTTCAACTCGGTGATCTTCAACTCGGCGTTGTTCAGAAGTTCGTTGCAGAATTGCACCAACTTCATTCCCTCTTCAAAACGGGAGGTTGCCTCGGCCAAGGTCAGCCCGCCGGCCTCCAACTGTTCAGCCATCTCACTCAGTCGATGGAAGGAGTCCTCGAAGCTGGCGCCCTGAGCATCCTCTTCGGGCGGAGAATTCTTGGTTTTGGCCATGGTCCAGCCTCCTGGGGCAGTTGGTCAGAGACATTTTCCACGCGGCACAAGCATGCCAGCGGGAAGCGGATTCCGCAAGGGGCCGGCGTTACAAAAGAGGGGCCATTCCGCTGGGCTGGCCCGATCTGGAGCGCGCTTTTGTTTTCGGCTTTAATGACTGGGGCGCCGCACTCGGGGTCTTTGCCCCTTTGCCCAAGGCCCCCGGCCCCGCTACCGCCGGAAGCGATCCGTCGGCCACCGTGATCTCCAGGGAGTCGCCCTCCGAGACCTGCTTGGCGCTGGACACCACTTTTCCGGTGTCCGTCAACCGGACTATGGAGAACCCCCGGCCCAACGTGGCCACCGGGTCCAGGGCCCGCAGGCGCAGACCGAGTCCCTCCACCTGCATCTTGTTCTCCAGCAGCAACCTTGACGACGCCGACTGCACCACCCGTCCGACATCATCGACCCTGCGGCGCATGGTCTGCGTGTCCGGCAGGCCCATCTCCATGCGGTGTATCACCGCCGTTAGCTCGAAGCGCCGCCGCCCATTCTGATCGAGCATCAATCGGTACAGTGTAGAGCCAAGCATCTCCAGGTCCCGCCGGAGCACATAGGCGTCGGGAACGGCGAGCTCGGCGGCAGCGGAGGGCGTTGGAGCCCTGACATCGGCCACGTAGTCGGCGATGGTCTCGTCGGTCTCATGGCCCACGGCGCTGACCACCGGCGTCTTGCAGGCATAGATGGCCCGGGCCACCACTTCTTCATTGAAGGGCCAGAGGTCTTCCAGAGACCCGCCGCCACGGCCAACGATGATCACGTCGCAGCCGCCCTCCCGGTCCAGCAACTCCAGGGCAGCGGCGATCTTGGGAGCGGCGTCCGGCCCCTGGACCACGGTCGGGGAAAGCACCAACTCCGCCAGGGGATACCGGCGCCCCAGAACGTTCTGGATATCGTGGAAGACCGCTCCGGTGGGGGACGTGACAACCCCCACTTTTTGGGGAAACTTGGGGAGTTTGCGTTTACGGCTGGTCTCGAACAGGCCTTCAGCGGCCAATTTCTGCTTCAGCCGCTCCAACTCCAGGGCCAGTTCTCCCACTCCCTCGGGCATGGCCAGGTCCACCATGAAATCGGTGGTGCCCCCCCGGGTGTAGAAGGTGATCTTGCCATGGGCCGAGATGGAATCGCCTTCGGCAAGGAGTTCCGCCCCCTGCTGGCCTTTGAACATGACGCAGCGCAGAAGGCTCTCCCGGTCCTTGAGGCTGAAGTAGGTATGCCCGGCGGACGAGGCGCGGAGGCCGGAGACCTCGCCGACGACCCACAGGTCCATCAGCAGCGGGTCGGACTCCAGCGACTCCTTGATGTGGGCGGAAACCTGGCTGACGGTGTAGACGGCCACGGTTTAGCTCACCCGCTCGGTGTACTCCCCGGTACGGGTGTCCACCCGAATTATCGTCCCGGGAGTGATGAACATGGGAACATTGACTCGGAGGCCGGTCTCAAGAGTAGCCGGTTTGTTGCCGCCTTGGGCGGTGTCACCCCGGAAGGACGGAGGAGTCTCGGTGACTTCAAGCTCAACGTGGATCGGCAGCTTGACGCTGATGGGCGACCCGTTGTAAAGGACCACCTCCACCATCGTCTGCTCTTTCAGGTAATCCAGCGCATGTCCAAGTATCTCCTTGGTTAAGTCGTACTGGTCGAAGGTCTCCTGGTCCATGAAGTAATAGAAATTGCCGTCGGTGTAGAGATACTGGGTGGGCCGGTTGTCCATGTCGGCCAGGGTAAAACCTGTGTGGTACTGCTGGAAAGTGCGTTCCACCACCGTCCCGCTCAACAGGTTCTTCATCTTGATGCGAGTAACGGGCGCTCGCTGCTGCATCTTGTGGCGCTCGTAGTCCATGACCTCCCAGGGTTGGCCGTCTAGCTCGATAACCAGCCCCCGGCTGAGGTCGCCGAAATTGATGGACATCTACGATTCCTCCGAATCTCTGGTGACGGCCTAATGCTGGCCTGGGCAAATCAGATCGCTAAGTATATCCAGCCCGTCTATATCTACAAAGATTTTATCATTAAGGCGGCCGGAAACCGCCGGAGGCCGGACCGTAACGGACTGGGGGTTACTTCGCCGCCTTGCTCAGTGTCACCGCCCCATCTTCCCGAAGAATCACGATGTCTTCGATGCGGACCCCACCCCACCCGGTCAGGTAGATGCCCGGCTCGACGGTAAACACGGTGTTCAACTTCAAGACATCGGTCGACCTGGGGCTGACCCTGGGGTTCTCGTGGACCTCCAGACCCACGCCATGACCGAGGCTGTGGCCAAAGTTGTCTCCGTAACCAGCTTCGACTATGACGCTCCTCGACAGTCCGTCGGTCTCTTCTCCGGTCATGCCTGCCTTCACGGTATTGATGGCCGTTAGCTGGGCGCCCAAAACGATGTCGTAAATCTTGTTGAAGGTCTCGTCTGGCTCACCCACCGCGATCGACCTGGAGAGGTCGGAGCAATAACCGCCCACCTTGGCGCCCATATCGATCACGATGGGGTCGCCCTGTTTTATGACGTAGTCGGTGGGTTGATGGTGGGCCATCGCCCCGTTGGGTCCGGCGGCGACGATCGTGTCGAAGCTGATGGTGTCGGCGCCGGCGTCGCGCATGGCCGCTTCCATCTTCCAGGCAACTTCCCGCTCGGTCATGCCGGGGGCGATGGCGGGGCAGACCAGGTCCATGGCCTGGTCCGCGGCGTCGATCGCCTGCTGCAACATCGACAGCTCTTCTTGGTCCTTGATGATGCGCTGGTTCTCGGCCAGCCCGGGCGCCGGCACAAATGAGACTTCGCCCAGAGAAGAATCGCCCTTGATGGCGTCGATCAGGCTGTTGTAGGTGGAGACCGTCATATCTTGGCTTTCGAACCCCACCTTCTTTACCCCCGAGGCCTTCAACTCCTCGACGAGCCAGTCCCAACCGCCGCGCACCTGGCGGACCTCGAAAAATGGCGACTGGTTGGTGGCTTGTTCGGTGTACCTGGAATCGGTGACCAAGATGGCGTTGGCCTTGGTGATGAACAGGTAACCGGCCGAGCCGCTGAACCCAGACAGGTAGCGCCGGTTCTCCGGCGCGGAAATCAAGACGCCATCCAGTCCTTTGTCGGGAAACTGGGCAACGAGTCCTTCTACCCTTTCTTTCATCCGGATTCCTCCTCGACGATCGCGGCCAAAACCTGAAGGGCCGAAGTATAGCTTCTCCATCCAAAGCCGGCAATCTGGCCTCGTGCAATGTCGGAGATGACCGAGACCCGGCGCCAGGGTTCCCTGGACCACGGGTTTCCCAGATGGACCTCAATCACCGGCAGCCGGCTGTCGATGAGCGCGTCTTTCAAACTGAGACCGTAGTGGGTCAGGGCGCCGGGATTCAAGATTATTCCCTGGACCTTGTCCCAATGTTCTTGGATGCAATCGACCAGTTCTCCTTCAACATTGGACTGGTAGAACACGACCTCGACGCCCAGGTCTTTGGCCACCCGGCTGATCTCTTGATTGACCTCATCCAAGGTCTTGGAGCCATAGATCGATGTGTCCCGGCGTCCCAACATGTTGATGTTGGGGCCGTTCAAAATCAAGAAACTGGCCATCGTCTAGGCGTCCTTCCCGATGGATACCGGTCCCTCGGCGTTGGAGCTTTCCCGGGGCGTCCGGCTCGCCGGTTCATTGGCCCTGGGATGATTCGACAGATAGGCCGTCAGGGCCTCCTGCTGGGTCACGTGAGTGTAAATCTGGGTGGTGGCCGGGCTCGAATGGCCCAGCAATTCCTGAATCACCCGAAGGTCGGCGCCGCCCTCCAACATATGAGTGGCGAAGGTGTGCCTCAGGGTGTGAGGATGGACGTCCGCTCTGGTCCCAGCGATGACCGAGTACCGGCGCACCAGCTTCTCGAAGCTGCGCCGTGACAACCGCCCGCCGTACCGGTTCAGGAAAAGCGCCGCTGTGGGCCGCGACAACAGCTTGGGCCGGGCCTCAGCTAGGTACCGTTGCAGAGCATCGTGGGAGGGCTGTCCAAACAGCACCATCCGCTCTTTAGAACCCTTGCCTCGGACCAATATCTCCCGGCTGGAGAAATTAATGTCCGCCACGTTCAGCCCGTGGAGCTCCGCCAGCCGGATTCCACAGGCGTAAAGCGTCTCCAGAACAGCTTTGTCCCGGATTCCGTGAACTGTCGATTCTTCCGGAGCGTCCATCAGCCGGGAGACCTCCCGCTGTCCCAAGAAACTGGGGAGAGTCTTGGGGACCTTGAGTCTGAAACTCCGGCCCGACGGGACCGGCGTGGACCGGAATAACCCTTCTTGGACCAAGAACCGGTAGAAGGTCCTCAATACTGTCAACTTACGGGCCACGCTGACCCTGGCAAACCCCCGTTCTCCGCCCCTGCCTTCCGTCGCCAACCAGGCCAGATAGGCACGCAGGGTCTGGCGGTCCATGTCCGTCAGCTCCAACCCTTCATTGGCGAGGTACTGCCGGAACGACTGCAGGTCTGCCAAATAGACGCGCTCGGTGTTTTCTGACAAACCGCGCTGGCCACGTAGGTAGCGGGGAAACGCTTCAAGGTAGTGGTCGAACTGGGCTAGGCCCTTAAGACCGGGGTTGTCGAGGCTAGTCGCCAACCGGCGCCAGCTCTTCCGGGTTCTCCGCGTTTTCCGCGCTGCCGGCATTGTCGGCGTCTCCATCGGGATCATCCTGGATGGCCTCTTGCCAGGCACAGGAGGTGCATGCTCCATTGTTGCGGCCTTTTAAGACCATCAGACTGCCGCACTCCGGGCAGGGTGTGGGCAACGGACGCTGGTTCAGCAACAGGTCGCATTCCGGGTATTTGGAACAACCGAAGAAGGAACGGCCCCGGCCTTTCGCGCGGCGTTCCACGATGTCCCCCCCGCAATTCGGCTTGGGGCAGGCGACGCCGGTCTTCTTCAAGATGGGCTTAGTTTTTTTGCATTCCGGGAATCCGGTGCAAGCCATGAAGCGGCCAAAGCGCCCAGTTTTGATGACCATAGGCTTTTCACACGGTATCGGATGCTCGCACTTGTCGCTTCCAGCACAGTCGCAAACCTCGTCGGTCTCTTCGTCCATGCGGATCTTGGGCATCATTTCAGCGGCGTTTTCCAGAGCCTTTTGGAACGGCCCATAGAACTCGTCCAACATGGGCACCCACTCCCGTTCTCCCCGGGACACGTCGTCCAACTCCTCCTCCATCTTAGCGGTGAAGTCTAAGTCCATGACGTTCGAGAAATACTCGGTCAGCAGGTCAGTCACGGTGATTCCCAATTTCGTGGGGGTCAGCCGGTTCCTCTCCCGTTCCACATACATCCGGTCGACCAGGGTGCCGATGGTCGGGGCATAGGTGCTGGGCCGGCCGATGCCCTTCTCTTCCATCGCCTTGATCAGCGTGGCCTCGGTGTAACGGGGAGGCGGCTCGGTGAAGTGCTGGTTGGCCTCGGTCTTGGAACAATCCAAGATGTCGCCTTCGGCAAGCGCCGGCAGGGTTTTTCTGTCGTCGCTATCGTTGCTGTCGTCCCGGCCTTCCAAGTAAACGGTGCGGAACCCGGCGAATTTGAGAACCGAGCCGGTGGCACGGAAATTGTACACGTTTCCCGTGCCCTGGCAGGTGGCATCGATGTTCAACGTCGTCGCCTCGGACCTGGCATCCTCCATCTGGCTGGCCAGCATCCGCTCCCAAATCAGGGTGTAGAGGTTCAGTTGGTCCCGCGACAGAAAATCCTTCAGTGACGCTGGGTCCCTTTTGATAGAGGTAGGCCGAACAGCCTCGTGGGCCTCCTGAGCGCCCTTGGCGGTCCGTGTGTAGACCTTGGGTTTGGCCGGCAAGTGGTCTTTGCCGTACCGCTCTTTGATGTACTCGCGCACTTCGGCGAGGGCCGAACTCGCCACCTGCGTGGAGTCGGTGCGCATGTAGGTAATCAGGCCTATCGGTCCGCCGCTACCCACCGTGAGACCCTCGTACAGTTGCTGGGCCACGGACATGGTCCGCTGAGCGGTGAATCGCAGCTTCCGGCCTGATTCCTGCTGCATGGTGCTGGTGATGAAAGGCGGCGACGGCCGTTGCCGGACATCCCGCTTTCGGACCTCTGCGACCTTGTAATCGGCGTTCGCCAACTCGGCTTCATAACGCCGGGCGTCTTCTTCTTTGGGGATGGTTATCCGGGCACGCTCACCCTTGATGGAGTGCAGCGCGGCGGAGAATTGGTTCTTATCGTTCGGTTCGCCGCCGGTCTTGCGCAGTAGGCTATCAATGGTCCACGACTCCACGGGAACGAAGGCTTCTATCTCCCGCTCCCGGTCCACCGCCATTCGCAGGGTGACCGACTGCACCCGGCCGGCGGACGTGCCGCGCTGGACCCGCCGCCAGAGCAGTGGGCTGATTTGGTAGCCGACCAAGCGGTCTAGGATGCGGCGCGCCTGCTGGGCGTTGACCAACTGCATGTCAATCTCCCGGGGGTTCCGGAAGGCCTCCTCCACCGCTTCTTTGGTGATTTCGTGGAACACCACGCGCTTGGGAGGTTTGGGGAGATCCTGCCATTCAGCCGCGTTCTGAATGTGCCAAGAGATGGCTTCGCCCTCCCGGTCCGGGTCGGTGGCCAGGAATATCTCTTTAGCCTCTTTGCCCGCCTTCTTGATCTGGGTCAGCAGACTACGCTTGTCTTTCATGATGACGTACGACGGCTCAAAGTTCTGCTCCACGTCGACGCCTATCTTGCTCTTGGGTAGGTCGCGAACGTGACCCAGGGACGCAGTCACGACGTATTTCTTGCCCAGTATCTGGCCGACCGTTCTGGCTTTGGCGGGGGACTCGACAATCACCAAGCTCTTGCCTGCGGAGTTCAGCGGTTTTGCGGCGAACGACTTGGCCGTGGACCCCTTCTTTTTGGTGGTCTTCCGCTTAGGAGTAGTCTTCCGTTTGCCCGCCGTCGTTCCGGCAGACGTGGACGATG
>JACZYV010000185.1:0-5221 GCA_022570905.1 Chloroflexota bacterium | reverse complement strand
GACACCCCGGCCACTGCGAATGCGGTGAATCCGGCGCCGGTGCCAAGGTCCAGGGTCCAGCCGTAGCGGTTGGCGCCATTGGCGGCGTCCACCATCCGTTCCACCGATTCCAGGCTGTCGTCCCGGATGTGCACCTTGCTGGTGGCATAGACGGCCGCCTGGGGGCCGAATACCTGTTGGGCAGCTGAGCCCTGGCCGTTGCCTTTACCGCCTTGAGTCACGTTTCCTCTCGAAGTTGATTGGGGCACAGAATAAACTGGCGCTTGGGAAAGGTTATCCTCCCAAGCGCCAGAGCGTTTCCAACCGGAAAAGCGTTGCTGGTTATACCAGTACCGGCTCGCTGTTCTTCTGGTAGATCTGGAACCGGTGCCGGGTGGTGTCCGCGATCAAGACACGGCCGCGGTGATCGACGCGCACCGCGCAGGGGGCCCACAGCACCTTTTCAGGGGTGTAGTCCCGCACACCATTGCGCTGACGCACCATGTCCGGGTTGGACTTGATCTTGTCGATGCCCAGACTGGACAGAGCCGCGTTTCCATTGAACTCGGTGATGAACCGGCCATCGGCCGTCAGCACCTGGACCCGGTTGTTCAGCCAGTCGGCGATGTAGATGTCGCCGTCGTCATCGACACAGACGCCGGTGGGACGGTTGAACTCGCCAACCGGCACATCGACGTACATCCGGCCGCCCTGCTCCTTGGCGATGCTGCAATCGCCGCCGGTGCCGGGCCTACCGAAGGTCGCCAGCCATTTGCCGTCATTGGTGAAGGACTGTATGCGGTCGTTGCGCCAATCGGCGACGAACACGTTTCCGTCCTTGTCCAGGCAGATGCCCCAGGGCAGATTGAATTCTCCATCGCCGGCGCCGGCTTTGCCGAACTTGCCCAGGAACTTGCCGTCCAGAGTGAATTTTTGGACCCGGTTGTTGCGGCTGTCCACGATGTAGACGGTGCCGTCTGGGCCGATGGTGATGCCGGCGGGGCGGTCCAATTCGCCGTCGCCGGAGCCATGAGTCCCCCAGTGGCTCTGGTACTCGCCGTCTTTGTTGTAGATGGTTATGCGGTTGGTCCACTCGTCGGTGACGTAGACGTTGGTGTCCTTGTCCAAGGCGATGGCCATGGGCCAGATGAACTGGCCCGGTTCCTCGCCGTAGGAGCCGAATTCGTTGATGTACTCTTCCTTGTCCTCGCCGATGCGGAACACGTTGATGCGGGTGCCGTCCGCCCGTGACTCATAGGAGCGGTTAACGATGTAGACCAAGTCGTCGGGGCCCAGGGCAAAGTCCATCGGGTTGCGGAACCCGGTGCCCTGAAACTCGGAGCGTCCAGCCGTAAAACTGTAGGTGAACGTCCGGTCGTTTATTCCCAGGAATACACTGGCCATAACTACTCTCCTCAAGGATTCGAGGCCTAGCGCCGTCCGGCGCAGAGGCCGATTTTCTAGTTTCAGTGCGAAAGGCCGGCTTTCTGCCGGACCTCTAGATGAAGTCCAGAGGCTCGAAGTTTCCGCCGACGATCGCCTTGGCGTCCAGGCCCATCCACCGGTCCAGCAAGGTGGTGTAGGCGGAGCGGAAGTCCACGTTGTGTTGCAGATTGCCGCCGTCTTCCAGCTTGTTGGGTTCCAGGGAAGGGTACTCGCCGTAGAGGCCGCCCTTGACGTGGTCGCCGAGGACGAAGGCCACGCCGCCGGTGCCGTGGTCGGTGCCGGAGCCGTTGTCCATGGCCCGCCGCCCGAACTCGGAGTAGAAGAACAACGTGACGTTGTCGCTCTTGCCCAGTTGCCGGATGTCGGCCATGAACGAATCGATGCTGCTGGCCACGTCCTGCAGCAGGTTGGCGTGTCCCACCATCTGGTTGGCGTGGGTGTCGAAGATGTTGTAGGGAGCCGTGGTGAACAGCACCCGGGTCCCGAAGTCGGCGTTGTGGACCTGGGCCATGTCGCGGAGGTAACCGCCCATGGCGCTATTGGGGTACTCAACCTCGGACTTGTACATTCCGGGAGCAGTGCCCAGGATGTCGGCGCCCTTCAGCGCTTCGATGCCGGTGCGGCGGATGTAGTCGTCCACCACGCCCTGACCGATGGCCGGAGCGTACATGCGCCCGAACAGGTCCAGGGCCTCGGCCCGCTGGGCTTCGGCGCCGATCTCGGTGAGCAGGCCGTAGGTACTGAGGTCACCCACCGAGGCGACGGCCACTCCCTCCTTGGCCAGGGAGCGGGGCAGGCCGCGGCCAAAGTTGACGCCGGTGAGCACATTCTCGCCCGTGGGGTCGACGTCTTGGATGACGCTGCCCAACCAGCCGGTGAGACCCAATTCCTCGGGCTCACAGGTGGCCCAGATATCCATGGACCGGAAGTGGGACAGGCTGCCGTTGGGGTAGCCGATGCCCTGGATGATGGCCAGATTGCCTTGGTCCCAGTACTTCTTCAGGGGGGCCATGGACGGGTGGAGGCCCAGTTGGTCGGTGATGGGTATGATCTGGTCCTCTGGGACCCCCAAAGCCGGGCGGTAGTCCCGGTAATGCGGATCGGCGTAAGGGATGACCGTGTTCATTCCGTCGTTGCCACCGGACAGCGAAATCACTGCCAGGACCGGTTCTTTTATCGTTGATACCATTCGAATTCCTCCGTTGGATAATTCATAAATATCTAGATCATTGGGTCAGGGGAGTTTCTAACCGAACTGGAACTCCGAGGTGGTTGCGATCATCTGCAGGGTCTCACCCGCGCGGCGGGAGAATTCACCCTGCTCGGCCTCGGTGCCATGCTTCAGGGCGCCGCCGGCGTCAAGGTGGTCCGTCAGTTGGCCGCGGGTCTCCGGGGCCAGGTCCATGGGGCCCAGCAGGTCCAGACAGCCGTCCAAGAACTGCTCGGAACTGGGCACATCGCCCAGGGCCATCAGCCGGTTGATTATGGACCGTACGCCGGGCAGATCGGTGTTGCCCAGCATGGAAGACGCGAAGTTGATGCGGTCGATGAGGCTGCCGCTGTTGATCCACTCGCGCCCCATGTGCCAGCCTTCCACCGTGGGCGGGTTCATCAGGTCCAAGCCCATGTACTTGGGCTCCATGGCCACGAAGAACAGGCCGGGCTTGGGCTCAAGGTGGTCCCCCACCATGCGCATGGTGCCGATGACCACGTCGGCCGGGCTCTTGACCTTGGCGAAGCGGACCGCCTCGTCCTTGAAGAAGTCCGAGTTGAACAGGACCTTCAACATGGCGGTGATCTCATAGCCGGAGTCGAAGTAGGCCTTCTCCAGGCTCTTGATGGCCGCCATGTCCCGTGGCTCGCTCAACCGCCAGGAAGGCACGGGCGGCTCGTCGGCGACGAAGAAGTCGTAGAGTTTGCGGGCGACGAACCGGGCCGTGGCCGGTTGCTTGCAGAGGATGTCGACGATGTCGCCGCCGTCCCAGTTGCCGGTCTCGCCCAGGAAGGTCTTCTCTCCGTAGTCATGGTCCGCCGGATCGAAGCGGAACTCGAAGGGTGTCCGGCCGTAGGGGAAGACCGGGATGGTGGGAGCTAGGTTCCAGCCGGTGAAGGCGCGGGCGCAGGCCTTCACGTCATCTTCGGTGTAGTTGAACTCGTTATCCATGCCCACGCCGATGGAGAACAACTCCAAGAGTTCCCGGCCGAAGTTCTCGTTGACGGCCGTCTTGTGGCTCTCGATGTTGTCCAGGTAGTAGAGCATGGCCGGGTCGGTGGAGAGCATCATGAGCAGGTCTTTGAAGTTGCCCATGCCCATGTCCCGGAACTTGTCGATCTGGATCGCGGTGGTCCGGGCGTTGTCCACCTTGTTGTCGCCGGCGCAGAGGATGGTGTGCCAGAAGAGGGACATCTTCTCTTTGAGCTGGTATTTGTTGTTGATCATCCGGTAGACCCACTCGGTCTGACCGGTCTCGATGGCGGCCTTATCGAAGTAGGAGGGATAGGCGCGGTACATCAGGTCTTCTTCGATTCCGGGGTCGTCTCCGGGGTTTAGAAGCTCTGCAACCACACTGTCATATCCCTGGGCTACCCTGGCCTCAATCTCGTCGCGGCTCGCCCCGTAACCGGCGCGGCGCAGAAGGTGGGCCATCAAAGCAATCTCTTGGTCAGCCATTCATTCCTCCTTCTCCACGGTGAACAGGTCTATCGTTAACGTACTTCAGGTTCTCAGCAGATTCCCGTGCCCAAAATAGGCCCTAACGCCAAACTCTGCCGGGAAAATCAGTGGCAGGCAGGTGATTTTAAGCCCTGAATCCACCAGCCCTTTGATCATGCCCAAATTTTATTAATCTGGGATGACTAAGTCAATACTCAATATCATTCCCGCCGAGGCTGGCACAGGGACTCCGGCGGTTTCTTTATCAGAAAATACCGATTATTGGGAAGACACCGGGCCGGGTGGTTGAAATCGGCCAAGGGGAGTCAGTGAACGAAGCCAAGCAGGCTAGTCGACCGCGTATCAACAGTCCCGGCTGGCGATGGTTGTCTACGTTCCGCCCATAAAGTTAACCCTCTCGCCACCCCGTGCTACAATTTGGCCGCCCAAACCGGACCACCCCCAGGCAGGAGGGCTGCGCGATGAATAAGCCGGTGATCCCTTCCATCTTATCTTCCGGAACTCCCCTCGAGTACGCCTGCGATTGGGGCAAGATCGCCCGTTTGATAGTTCACGACTCCCTCAAGACGCAGCCGGGCGAGAAGGTGATCATCCACGCCGACCCAACCTACTTCCCGGTCCTTACCGAACAGGTCCGGATCGAATTGGTCCGTGCCGGAGCGGTTGAGTTGGCGGTGTCGATGGTCAATTCGGGCGCTCTGGAAGCGGTGCGGCGCAGCCACCGCCGGCGGGAAGACCCTGACCTCGTGGATATGGAAGACCGGGCCATGGCTTCACTTTTCGACCTTGCCGACATCTACATCTGGCTGCCCACTCTATGGTTGATCAATCCAGGTCAGACGGAGAAGATTCTCAAAACCTGGTCCGGCCGCTCCATACACTTCCATTGGCTGATAGACCCCAATGACCCGGTGGAATTTCGCCTCCTTTCCCAGATGTACAACGAAGCCCTGTTCGTCGACTATGAGGCACTCGATTCCCGGCAGCAAGATTTGATCGCCGCCCTGCGCGATAGCACCGTGCACATCACCAACCCGGCGGGGACCGACCTGACCTTTACGCTCCGGGAAGCCCATTTTCACCGGGGCAACGGCCAAGCCTCCAAGGAGTTTATCGCCTCCT
>JACZYV010000035.1:0-18986 GCA_022570905.1 Chloroflexota bacterium | reverse complement strand
AGGCATCCATTTGACCTAATCTACAACTATGGCGTGCGGCACCTAACAGGAACCCGGCCTTTACCATACAACCGGGCGTCGGCGCGTTTCGCCGCCGGGACGGCCTTGGTATTGCTCGTCGGGTCGGCGATAGCATTTGAGTTAGATTTGGCTTGGCTGGGATATGCACTGGGAGGCGTCCTCATATCCGTGGCAACTTTGGTCAGCGTGACCCATTTTTGCATTCCGTCAATGGTCTACCAGCTCCTTTTTGGCCGCCGAGCGATGGGGAGCTCTGCTTAATCTTCGACCGCGAGGCGAGTCACAAAATTTTAGGCATGAACAAGCCCCTCAGGGCGTCCTGAGGGGCTTTGCTTTTTGGGCCGAAGCCCAAGAAGACTTTGTTCCAATGCCAGTGTTCCCGGCGCGATAAACAGGGCCAAGTCACCACACGCAACCGGTTTCCATCCTTCTTGCTCTCCCCGCCAGGTTTACCAGAAGATTCCGTTGGCCGCATCAATTTGGGCGCATGAGAGCGCTGCCGCTCCTGGCGGCCTCTTCAGTCTCGGCGTCGAGCTTTAACCCGAAGCCATCGGCCAACCGGGTCAAGTAATTGAAGATACCCACGATGTGACCAACTTCCAGACATGCGGAGTCGTCGAATCCCAATTCCCGCAACGGCTGCCAGTCCGTCTCCACAACTCTCGTGGGAGTGGCGCTCAGCTTTTCAGCGATGGTGCATAGCGCTCGCTCTCGATCGGACAATTCAACGACCTGACGCCATCGCTTCTGTTTTATCGCCGCTACAAGTTCAAGATTTCCATCTTCGGCACGCAGAAACTCCGCGTGGGACTCGGTTCAATAATGGCAATCTTGCGCGGCGGCGGCCACTGCGGCTACCATCTCCCTCTCTTGCCGGCTTAGATGGCCTGGATCGAACATCACGGTGCGAAATAAATTGCCAAACGCTGGACCGATCTCCTTGTGGGCTGAGAGCAAACGTCCCATCGCGGGAAGAAATCCATAATCGTATCCACTGGCGGGAACTCCTGGAGGCATCTGAGCACGTCGTTCCGTTTCGCTGGGGATGGCGACCCAGGCTTCAGTCCCGTCAGATGCGTGGTCCATATTCAGTCTCTCCTTGCTTCATGATTGGGGATCGGAAGTGTGGTTATCGAGCGCGGTTTGAACCGCCGCTTCACCGTGGAGGCGGGAGCCGCCTGAACTTCATTGGCACGGGGCTAAAATCACTGACCGGCGGTGTCGAATGTTCATTTTCGTTCCAACTTCGAGCGAACCAGGCCCACAAACCGATCCATTTGGTGGCAGTTCCGAGCGCGACACCAAATCCAAACCAGATGGCAATCCACATGACGAAATTCATTGGCTTGCTCCCCATTTCGGCAGCTGAATTATGCCATATTTTCTAACTTGGAGTCCTTTTCGCGCCGCGTGACGATTCCCTGCCCTAGCTCGATGATATGGATGCGCCGGGCGCTTTGGTAAGGTGGGGGGCAGCGTGTACCCCAGGGTCGTGGATTACCGGGACGAGTTAACTAACTGCTACCACGTCTTGGACGATGCTGGGTAACTGGTAACGGCACGGCGAACCTAAGCACGGTCATCAAGCCCACGCAGCCGGATGGCGTGCGGCTACCCACTGCTGGTATGTTTGTAACGCTAGGGCCTTTGATGGCGGTCCTGGAAGCGGGACCCGGCAGGCCTTGGCGATTCCCAACCGGCCATTAGGCCCGGTTCGGCATGACCTTCACACAAAGGAACGCATCCGGTATTAATTGTGATGCCTGAAGAGAACTTTTACGAGCTACTTCGGGTCCGGCCAACAGCCGGTCCTAGAGTGATTCAGGCTGCTTACCGCCGGCTGATATTGCTGCATCATCCTGACCGCAACCCGGGCGTTGACGCCCTGGAGATGACCCAACGGCTGAACCGCGCCTATGAAGTTCTGAGCGACCCGGAAAGGAGGGCGGATTACGACAGGGAGCTCTCAGAAAGGGCTGGAGAAACGGCAGAGGGAGCAATCGAACAGGGAAACGGCCAATCTCCCCATCGTCCACCTACCTCTGGACCTGGGCCCGGCGTTTGGCGGATCGGCGGATTACCCAGGCCGGTTTGGTTGGCCGGAGGCGGCGCGGTTGTAGTGATTACCGTCATCGTGATCATCGTCGTAGCGCTGATGGGCGCCGGCGACTCGACTGGCGGCAACCAAACGTTACCGGTGGCTGAGCCAAGGCCCACTCCGAACCTCACGCCGCCGATCATTCCCAGTCCTACGGCAAAGATCACAGTTTCAGTCGCCACCCCGAGTCCAACGTTTGCCCCCAGTGCGTCTTTCCATTTCGACAACGGTGCGGAATATATAAAAAATGGGAATTTTGATCAGGCGATCAAAGAGTTCACGATCGCGATCAATCTCATTCCCAATTATGTCTACGGCTACCGCGTCCGCGGGTTTTCCTACTTTCAGATCGGCCAATACCACCAGGCCATCGGCGACTTCGATATCGCCATACAGCTAGACCCCAACGATAAGTCCTCCTACAACGATCGGGGGATTGCCTACTATCAGATTGGCCAGTACCGGCTCGCCATCGAAGATTTCGACAAAGCGATACGGCTTGACCCAGAATTTGCATTTGCGTTCAGTCGCCGAGGGCTCGCCAACGATCAACTGCAAAGATTTGAATTGGCGAAGCTAGACGCCGAAAGGGCCTGCTTCCTGGATAGCCAATTTTGTTCGTCTTTGGCATCGGTTGCCGCCACGTCAACCCCGGCAGCCACCGCGGTTCCACGCCCGTCCACTCCAATTGCAACATCCGGACCCAGGCGGGAAAACTTCATTATTGTTTCATCCACCATAGCGTTAGAATCGAAAGCAACGCTGAAATCGCCGTAATGCCGCCGATTTAAGTACATTTTCCTTCATCACGGCGGGGGACGTTTCGTTATAATGGTGCCTCTGATGGCCTGTGCCAACCCGGTACCCGTCTAGATAAGCTCTGCTTGATGCGGGCCCGGGTTATCAACTATTGAGGTTGAATTTGAGGGAGATTTCCGGACCTATATTCCTGGTGGCCTTCGCGATGGTGGCGCTTTTCTTGGTTTTGCCTTCCTTCGCATCGGCGCAACGGGTGATCCCCCATGCATTTTTCGGGTCGGCCACGGTCAACGGCAGCCCGGCGATCGACGGTACCGTCGTCGCCGCATTGGTGGATGGCCGGCAGGTCGCGGCGAAGGCGGTATCCGACGGCAGCTATCCGGTGTTGCTGGTTGAGCCGGTTGCTGATAGTTTCGTGGGCAAGACGGTTACATTCACCATTGGCGGCATCCCGGCCGACCAGACGGTCCTTTGGGCCCAAGGCGAAGTTACCAACCTGAACCTAACCGCCACACCTGTCGTGGGTGCGCCCACTCCTAGTCCAACCATCCCAGCCCCAACTCCGACTACGGTGGTCGTAGTGGGGGAGACCGGTGCGCCCGGTGCTGCCGGTCCACAAGGGCAGCAGGGGGTGCAGGGGTCGTCTGGCCCTCCAGGAGTGGGTGGCCCACCCGGCTCGGCGGGCGCTGCAGGCCCTGCCGGGGTGGCCGGACCCGCGGGCTCCCAAGGCCTTACCGGCCCCGGCGGTGAACTCGGCGAAAGCGGCAGTTCGTTATTCGGGATATTGGCGTTTGTGTTTGCCGTCTTCGCGTTTTTGGGTACCTTTGGGGGCATGTTGTGGCGGCGGTTGGTCGAATAGACATCGGCCTTGGCGTTTCAACCAGATTCGAACTCGGCCTGTGTCTACTGGCCGAATGTGGACAGGTTGCGAGACGGTGGCTATAATTACACGGCTCTGACCATCGTCGCTATAGTAGTTGGTTAATACGCTAAAATGGACCCGTGGGGCGAGCCTGACCCCCTGATTATCACGCCGGATAGGGGGAAGTGTCGGAACTGGTAGACGAGCATGATTTAGGATCATGTGCTGCAAGGCGTGGGAGTTCGAGTCTCCCCTTCCCCACCAATAGAAAACTGGCCGCAGAAGAAGCGTGAAATAATTAAAACAAAGTACCGGATATACGGAGTCAAATAGCTGGCACGGCATCCGTAACCAACCCTGTCGCGTATTAGAAATAGTGCGCCAGACACGAGGAGACCGATTGGCTACACTGCTGGAAGTTAAAGACTTAAGGACCTACTTTTACACGATGGATGGCGTCGTCAAAGCAGTTGACGGCGTTTCTTACGAACTAAATGAGGGTGAGACGCTGGGGCTGGTGGGAGAGAGCGGCTGCGGCAAGAGTGTGAGCGCACTTTCGGTGATGCGCTTGATTCCCGACCCCCCGGGTAAGATCGTCAACGGGGAGATCCTGCTGGACGGCGAGGATATCCTTAAGATAGGCATGGAAGACATGCGGCGAGTCCGGGGCGCCAAGATCGCCATGGTCTTTCAGGAACCCATGACCTCGTTGAACCCGGTCCTGACCATAGAGCGGCAGATCACCGAGACTCTCCAACTGCACATGGGCATGTCAAAAAATGAATCCCGGCGCGAGAGCGTGAACCTCTTGGCGCGGGTGGGCATCCCCGACCCCGATAGCCGCATCAAGCAATATCCCCACCAGTTCAGCGGCGGCATGCGCCAGCGCGTGATGATTGCCATGGCCTTAAGTTGTAATCCCCGGTTGATCATCGCCGATGAGCCGACCACGGCATTGGATGTGACCATTCAGGCCCAGATATTGGACTTGATGAAGTCCTTGACCGTTGAGTTTGGCGTGGCTTTGATCATCATCACCCATAACTTGGGCGTTGTGGCCCGCTACGCCGACCGAGTGAACATCATGTATGCCGGCAAGGTGATTGAACGGGGAACAGCGCTTGAGATCTACTCCAACCCCCGTCACCCATACACGGTGGGGCTGCTCCGGTCCGTCCCTCGTTTGGACCTTCCCCGCCGGGCCAAACTCGACCCCATCGAGGGCCAACCGCCCGACTTGATCAACCTTCCACAAGGCTGCGCTTTCCGGGTACGCTGCCCGTGGGCGGTGGACAAGTGTGCCACCGACATGCCTGAATTGATGGACGCTGGTGAAGCTCACCTGTCCGCTTGCTGGCGGTCCGACGAACTGGGTTCGTCAGCCATCGACTTCCTGAATCCCGCAGCGGCGGAGTAATACCTCCCGTAGAACACAGGCCTAAGACGACTAGCACGATCGAAGCCGTGACTCCCGGCGCCGACGAACTACAAATGGGAAATAGGATTTGATATGACTACGATGCCCGAAGCCGCGGCGTCCGATGCCGCACCACGGAGCGATGATGTACTGCTTGAGGTGAAGAACCTCAAGATGTATTTCCCCGTAAGCTCTGGATTCCTGTCTAGGAAACCCACCGGATATGTGAAAGCGGTCGACGACATCAGCTTCACGGTCAAACGCGGCGAGACCTTGGGTCTGGTGGGTGAAAGCGGTTGCGGAAAGACCACCACTGGCCGGTGCATCCTCCAGCTTTACAAGCCCACCGGCGGCCAGGTGATTTTCGACGGTAAGGACCTGACCACATTAAAGAGCAAAGACATGCGCGCCATGCGCCGCCAGATGCAGGTGATATTTCAAGATCCCTACAGCTCGCTGAATCCTCGCATGACAGCGGGCAACATCATCGGTGAACCTTTGATCGTGCATGGTTTGGTGAAGGGCAAAGCCGAATACCGCGAGAAGGTCGCCGACCTGCTTCAGAACGTGGGGCTTAACCCCTACATGGCGGACCGTTTTCCCCACGAGTTCAGCGGGGGACAGCGCCAACGTATCGGCGTGGCCCGGGCGCTGTCGGTGAGCCCCCAATTCATCGTGGCCGACGAGCCGGTTTCCGCACTTGATGTGTCCATTCAGGCACAGATCATCAACCTGCTGGAAGACCTTCAAGAGCAGTTCAACCTGACCTATCTCTTCATCGCCCATGACCTGTCAGTGGTGCGCCACATCAGCGACCGTGTCGGCGTGATGTACCTGGGTCACATGGTGGAGATGGCCGACCGGAACGAGATCTACCGCAACCCGGTCCATCCATACACCAAGGCACTGCTTTCGGCGGTGCCCATCCCCGACCCCGTGTTGGACGCCCAGCGTGAGCGGGTCATGCTCACCGGAGAAGTGCCCAGCCCGCTGAATCCTCCCAGCGGTTGCGTGTTTCATCCCCGCTGCCCCGTAGCCGCCGACGATTGCTCCGCCGTGGTACCGGAATTGCGTGAAGTAGAACCGGAACATTACGCGGCTTGTATCCTGGCCACCGGGTACGGAAATTACTAGCTTCTGACACGGGGACCAAGGCGGATTTAAAGAGAGGCTGTTTCTAGACGGCCTCTCTCTTTTTGCCGGGTTCTACCGGGGTGGGCGGGCGTTGTTGGCCGGATGCCGTTGAATCTCCGTTGTAGGCGAAAATTGACCGTGATACCATTGGATTAGTATGGAACCGAGCCTGATAAGAAACTTCTGCATCATCGCCCACATCGACCATGGGAAATCGACCCTGGCCGACCGGTTTTTGGAGATCACAGGCACGGTCCGTCCCGGCGATATGAAAGCGCAGTTCCTGGATAGCATGGACCTGGAAAGGGAGAAGGGAATCACCATCAAGGGGAAAGCGGTGACCATGTCGCACACCGGCCCCGATGGCAAGATATACCAGTTCAATCTCATCGACACACCAGGCCACGTGGATTTCAGCTACGAGGTCTCCCGCGCGCTGGCCGCCTGCGAGGGCGCTCTGCTGGTGGTTGACGCCAGCCAAGGCATCGAAGCCCAGACCATCGCCAACACCCTGCTGGCCATGGAATACAACCTGGACCTCATCCCGGTAGTGAACAAGGTAGACCTGCCCCAGGCTGAGCCTGAGCGGGTCGCCGCCGAGATTCAACAGGCATTCGGGTTCAGCGAAGACGAGATTCTCTACGTCTCCGCCAAAGACGGCACCGGCGCTAAAGAGATCTTGGACGCTGTTATCGAGCGGGTGCCGGCTCCCACGGGTGATGTCGGCGGTTCCCCTCGCGCCTTGGTCTTCGACTCGGAATATAACTCGTACAAAGGGATCATCGCCCATGTGCGCGTAAAAGATGGAACGATCCACAGGCGAGACCGGATCAAGGTCATGTCCTCCGGACGCATGGCTGAGATCGTCGAAGTGGGGGTGTTCGCTCCAGGTCCCACGCCCACGGAATGCCTGGAGACCGGCCAGGTCGGCTACGTCGCCACTGGGTTCAAAGAGGTGCGGGAATGCACCGTTGGCGACACGTTGACCGTGGACCGCTCCGCGGCGGTCGAACCACTTCCCGGATACTTCCCTCTAAAATCCATGGTGTTTGCCGGCCTCTACCCTTCCGACGGGGAGGAGTACAACAATCTTCGTGCCGCCCTGGAAAAGTTTCAACTTAACGATGCGTCACTGGTGATCGAACCTGAGAGCAGCACCGCTCTTGGCTTCGGCTTCCGCTGCGGGTTCCTGGGCCTGATGCACTTGGAGATCGTTCAGGAGCGGTTGGAACGGGAGTACGACCTGGACCTGATCGTAACCGCCCCCAGCGTCGCTTATCAAGTGTTGCTGACCAGCGGCGAAACCATTGTGGTGGACAGTCCGGCCAAGTTGCCGTCACCCAATGAGCTTTCCGAGATTCGAGAGCCAATGTTGGACCTGACCATCGTGGCGCCCAGCCGCCATGTCGGTACGATCATGGAGTTGATGCACTCGCGCCGGTCGGAATTTAAACGCATGGAGTATATGCAGGGTAGCGGCACCCGGAGAGACGGCAAAGAACAACCCGGAGATGAGGCCCGGGTGGTGATGGAATACACCATTCCCCTGGTGGAGTTGCTGGCCGATTTCTACAACCAGCTCAAGTCGAAAACCCAGGGGTATGCCTCGTTGGACTACACGTTCGTCGGCTACCGCGCCGCGCCGCTGGTAAAGGTGGAGATCCTGGTGAACCACCATTCGGTGGAAGCCCTATCGTTGATCTTGCACCGGGATGCCGCCGTGGTCCAAGGCCGTAAGATTGTAGATAAGCTGCGTTCAACCATCCCCCGGCAGATGTTCGAAATCCCTATCCAAGCGTCCATCGGCAGCCGTATCATCGCCCGGGAGACCGTGCGCGCCTTGCGGAAAGACGTGTTGGCCAAATGCTACGGCGGCGATATCACGCGGAAGCGTAAGTTGTTGGAGAAGCAGAAAGAAGGCAAGAAGCGCCGCAAGATGGTGGGGCAGGTTGAGATTCCACAGGAAGCATTCTTGTCCATCTTGGAAGTGGCCGGAAGCTAGCGGGCCGCCTAACCCCACAGGGCCTTGGCCTTAGATCGCCAGGGCCTCCCGCAATTCTTTTAGCTGGGCCAGGTGGTCTTGGATGTGCCCGTTCAACGTTCGCTCAAGTAAGGTATTCAGCGTGCGTTCTTCGTCGATTCCACGGGACCTCTGATGCATCATGACTTTCTTCGTTTCTAGGTCCTCATCGGACATGCCCGATAGCGAATCGTCCAATCCATTGAAGTGACCCTCGATATCGGCGTTGATCTGGGTTAGGTCATAGTCGGCGCGCTCGGGGGTGACATTGGTCAAGTCGCTCCAGAGCTCGTATTCTTCTATCTCGCCGGATAGGATCCCCTTAACCAAGTTTTGGACGCCACCGGGAGGTGTTTCCAAGATGTGGTACACCAACTCCCGTGGCGACCATTCCGAGGGGTCTTGTTTCCAGTCCAGGCAATAATCCATGCCCTCCAAGACCGCCAGCAGCTCGTTCTTGATGCTCCGGACCGTATCTAGATGCTCCTGCTTGCCAGTAGCCAAAGGGATCCCTCCTTGAGGACATTACCTGTGGGATATGTCGGTCTGCCAACCGGCCCTATAGCCGGCCTGTTTTACCTGACGATTCTATCTTGAAACTCGCGCAACAGCGCGATGGCCTCCGTTGAGGTATCTTCCCGGTCCAATGCAAATGCCAAAGACGCCCGCAACAGGCCCATGGGTGTGCCGCCGTCGTACCGTACGCCGGCGAATTCGTAGGCGAACAACTCATGGTTTTGGAGCAGGGCCAATAAACCGTCCGTGAGCTGAATCTCGCCCTTGGCCCCCGGCTGAGTATTTTCAAGGCACTCAAATATCTCCGGCGGCAGTATGTAACGGCCGACGATTGTCAGGTTGGAAGGAGCTTGCTCCCTGGGCGGCTTCTCGACCAGACCACGGATCCTGTGGACACGCTCCGACACCTTCGTCCCGTCCACCACGCCATAATTGTGCACCACTTCCCAAGGCAACGCCTCCACGGCGATCACCCCGGCGTTCATCTTCTCGGAGACCTGCACCATCTGGGCGATGGCGCCCGGAGAATTGGCGATGATATCGTCGGGCAGGATGACAACGAAAGGCTCGTTGCCCACGGCGTCCTTGGCCATTAGCACCGCATGTCCAAGGCCCAAGGCTTCGTGCTGCAGCACAAAGCTGACTTTTGCCAGACCGGTGGCTTCCCCCACTTTCGCCAACAGGCCCTCTTCACCGCTTTTAGCCAGGCGTTGCTCCAAGGCGGCGTGAGGCTGAAAGTAATCGCTGATCGATTCCTTGCCCGGGGATGTGACGATGATTACCTCTTCCACCCCGGCCTCGGCTGCTTCGGCGATCACGTATTGCAGCAGCGGGCGGTCGATGATGGGAAGAAGCTCTTTGGGGACAGACATGGTCACTGGCAAGAACCGGGTACCCAGGCCTGCGGCGGGTATGACTGCTTTGCGTATCTGCATAAACAATGACGAAAGGGAAGATGGTGCGGGTGTGCCTAATTCTAGCACCGGGCCTGCCACCGGGTCATGGGAGCAACATGGAGTGAGTCCCTTGACTCGCCCACGCTCCCAATCCTACCATGTTACCGAGGCCGTACTAGACGGGGAGCCAGCGGTGCCCTGTATCCGCAATCCGCTATAGCGGGGTTGAATTCCTCCCCTCGGCGAGTCCAGAGGGCCTATATTGTGGACGATGATATCGAGGGCTGGGTCCCGCGCGACGTAGACTTGTGAACCCCGCCAGATCCGGAAGGAAGCAACGGTAAACAGGACCCTGCGGGCGCCGCGGGAGTGCCTGGCCTGAGTCATCATTCATGACATGTCCGATGGTCTTTGACAACGGGAGGTGTGCGGTCTTTTCGATTTCAATACGCCAAACAAAACTTACCCTAATACGATTATCCAAAACACCGTTGGGCCTGAATCAGGGTTCCTCCAAGTTGTGAATTCTTCAAGCAGCCCGGCGGGCGGGCGTACCGGCGCGCGAAAGTCACTTGGGCAACATTTTTTGACCGACAGCCGCATCGCGGGCCGGATATTGGACGCCGCAGGCCTTTCGCCCGATGACCTGATAGTTGAGATCGGACCCGGCCGAGGAGTTCTGACCAGGAGACTGGTGGACCGGGTGAAGCGGGTGGTGGCCGTAGAACTGGACGGAGAACTTGCCGCCGCGCTGGCGGCGCGCCTCGATTTCCCGGCCAATCTGACTTGCGTGGCGGCCGACGCCCGAAAGGTAGACCTGGCGGAACTCATCGCCCCGGAGACTTCCTATAAGGTTGTCGCCAACCTCCCTTACTACGCCGCAAACCCCATCATCCGGCGGTTGTTGGAATCGCACCCAAAACCAGACTTGTTGGTTGTGATGGTGCAGCAAGAGGTGGCCAAGAACATGGCGGCCCAGCCCGGCGGCATGGGTATCTTGTCGGTAGCGACCCAGTTTTACGCCAAGGTCAAGATGGTCTGCACCGTGCCGCCCAGGTCTTTCAGACCGCCTCCCAAGGTCACTTCAGCCGTGGTGCGTCTGGATGTTCTACCGGCTCCCGCCGCCGATGTGGAGAGCGAGGAAGAGTTTTTCAAGGTGGTCCGGGCCGGTTTTGCCGCCCCCCGCAAACAGCTCCGAAATTCCCTCAGCCAAGGATTGCGCATTGAACCCCTGGCCGGTGGCCGCATACTGGAACAGGCCGGCATCGACGCCACACGGAGACCCCAGACGCTGGATATTCCGGAATGGGCCCGTATCTACCAAGCGTGGGCCACTGCTGCCCATACTTTGGAAGAGGAGGGTTAGACCTTGGAGGTCCCGGCCTACGCCAAACTGAACCTGACCTTTGAGGTCCTGGGCCGCCGCGATGACGGTTTCCACCAGGTCACGACCATCATGCAGACCATCGGCCTGGCCGACCTGCTTCGTATCGAACCCTGCGGCGAGCTCAAGGTCGAATGCGAATACCCGGAGCTGAATGGGGAGCAGAACCTGGTCTGGCAGGCTGCAGTCGAGTTGGCCAAGGCAGGCAAAATCGAACCATTAGCCCGGATAACCATAGAGAAACACATCCCCGTGGGTATGGGCCTGGGGGGCGGAAGCAGCGACGCCGCCGCGGCGTTGCTGGGCCTGAATGTCCTCTGGGGCCTGGGGTTATCCGTTGACGAGTTGGCTGCCATAGCGGCGGGCCTTGGTTCCGATGTTTCGTTCTTTCTCTGGGGGGGCACGGCGCTGGCCCAGGGAAGGGGTGAACAGATCACCAGCCTACCGGCCATGCCGCCCCTGGCGGTCACACTGGTGTTCCCAGACCTGGAAATTCCCAACAAGACAGCCAACATGTACTCCAAGTTGACCATGGGCCAGTTCAGCGACGGAGGCGTGACCCGGCAAATGATACAGATCCTTACCGCGGGCCAATTCGTAAGGGAATCTGTGAGCGGTCTGGTTTTCAACGCCTTCACCGAGGTGGCGGTCCGGTCATACCCTCAGTTGTCGGAGATGTGCCGTGAGGTTGCCGGCCAGGGCGGGCCTGTGATGCACCTCTGCGGGGCAGGCCCCGCCCTGTTCACACTGCCATCCAGTGAAGAGGAGCACCAGTGGATAGCAGAACTGTTGCAACGGCACAGCGCCGGGGTTTACCTTGTAAGCACGGTCCCGCCGGAAAGATGCGGCGTGGCATCATTACCGGTGGGCGCATAGCAAACCGCTCGATTCTGACACGGCAAAGGTTCAATCAATGGGCATACTGGCCAGCATCTCCATCGGGATAAACCCCAACCTGTTCCATCTCGGGGCGTTCACTCTTTCCTGGCATGGCGTGATGACTTTCGTGGCGGTTGCAGTTGCGGTCTATCTGGTGGCCCGCTGGGGCGGAAAAGAGGGGATGATCGTCGATTCCATCTACTCCGTGGCGGTATGGGCCATCATCGGCGGAGTGATCGGCGCCCGGTTCCTTCACGTCATCGATTTTTGGGATGAAGTCTACAAGGACGACTTCATCAGCGTCTTCCAGGTCTACGCGGGAGGCATCGCGATCTACGGGGCCATCATCGGCGGGTTCATCGGCGGCGCGCTGTATATCATGATCCGCAACTCAGAATGGTTCTTGACCATGTGGCGGACCGTGTTTCCATTCATGGGCGAGGCGCACCGGGCCAACCTGCCGGGGATCGGGCGTCTGGCCGATATCGCGGCCCCAGCCGTGCTGTTCGCCCAAGCCATCGGCCGAATTGGCGACGTCATCAACGGGGAACACCTCGCCAAGATCACCGAACTGCCCTGGGGGATAATTTACACTCATCCCGACAGCCCAGCATACCTCAACGCACCAGTCCACCCCGCTGTCGGCTACGAATTGATCTTCGATCTGGTCTTACTGGCCGCTCTCTGGCCTCTGCGCGACCGGCTGCGGCCCAATGGAATGTTCTTCACCCTCTATCTGGCGACCTATTCCATCGGCCGGTTCTTCCTCAGCTTCCTCAGGGTGGAATTCAACCAATACTTCGGTGCGCTTAACGAAGCCCAGGTGGTGGCGATCATCGTAGTGATATTCACGGTGCCGTTACTGGTGTGGAAGGCCCAATTGGTGCGGCCAACAGCTCGCCGGACCTGACATTCAATCCAACGCACACCGATTTGTCATTTAGAGGCGTTCCCGACTCCGGTCGGGATCGGGGTGACAGGGGTAAATGGACTGCCAAGATGGGGAAACCTAGCCTTCTGACGACCTGAAGTCCAACAATCTCAGGGCGATGGCCCCCTTCCCCCGGAAGGAATCGTTCATAACGGTGTAGGCCAGGTCGACGTATTGGGTGTTGGGCTGCCACTTATCCGCTTGATTGAAAGCTAGCGCCGTGAATTGGGCGCCGTTCATCTCAACCCTCAGCCTTAGGTGCTGCTGTTCCCGGCCCATGTGGAAGGTCTCCAGCACCTTGACCCCCATGCTGGCGAACGCCGGTCTTGGGTTGCCTTGTCCATAGGGCTCCAGGTCGTTTATCCACCGCAACATCACCTCGTCCAATTCATCCAGACTGATGATTGCGTCTATCTCCACCTTTCGGACCAGGCCCTGGGTCTCGAGGGACCGGGCGCTGTAGGCCTCCAAACGTGATTTAAGTTGGGGAATAGCGTCGGTGGCGATGGTGAGTCCGGCAGCCTGGGAATGGCCGCCAAACCGCACGAGGAGGTCTTCACAGGACTCTATCGCCGCTAAGATGTCGAATTCGGGGATGCTGCGCCCGCTGGCGACGCTGTATTCGCCTTCCACGGCGATCACCACCGCTGGGCGCCGGTGCTTGTCCACCAGGCGTCCCGCTATCAGGCCCGACACGCCTCGGATGAACCTTTCGTCGGAGATCACCAGCAACGAAGGAAGCTCGCCCAGGTCCTCGACCAGTCCACTGGCTATCGCGTTGGCCTCTTCGGTTGCCGCCCGCCGTTCCATGTTCAATGATTCCAGCTTGTGGGTCAGGGCGCTAGCCTCCTCCGTAGAGGTGGTGGTCAGGAGCCGGAAGCTGTCCATGGCGTCGCCCATGCGTCCCGCCGAGTTGAGTCTGGGCGCGATCTGGAATGACACAGTCTCGGCGGTGATCTCGCCCGGGTCTACCCTGGCTGAACTGTAAAGGGCTCGAAGTCCGGGACGGCGGGTGTTGGCCAACTCGCGCAGGCCTTCCTGAACCAGGTAGCGGTTCTCATCCAGCAGCGGCACCAGGTCCGCGATGGTGCCCAGGGCCGCCAATTCCAACAGGGCGGGGTCCCACGGCTGCCCGTGGGACTCGAATAATCCCTGGATCAATTTGAATCCGATACCGGCCCCGCATAGTTCGAAGAACGGGTAATCGCCGCCGGGTATCTTGGGGTTCAAACACGTCACCGCGTTGGGAACTCCGTCATGGGGCAGATGGTGGTCGGTGATTATCACGTCGACGCCCAGAGACTTGGCGTAGTCCACCTCTTCAAAGGACGTGATCCCGGTGTCTACGGTGATGATCAGAGTCACGCCTTGTTCCGCTAGAGTGTCAATGGCCCTGTTGGACAGGCCGTGGCCCTCATCGACTCGGTGTGGCAGGTACGGCGTGACCGGTATCCCAAACGATGAAAGGCCCTCGCAGATGATGGCGGTTCCCGTGATACCGTCCACGTCAAAGTCGCCGAACACGCCCACTCGTTCCCCGTCATTCATTGCGGCGGACAGACGTTTTAGCGCGGTGTCCATGCCTGAGATGCGCAAAGGGTCGTAGGGGAGCTTATGGGGCGGGTCGAGTAGGGCGCTTAGCTTCTGAGGGGTGTCGATTCCCCGCTTCACCAGTACCCGGGCGATGGCCGGCGGCACATGGCCGTCAAGGGCACCAATATCGTCGGCGTCAAGGGCGGATGGCAGAGACCAGGGGTGTTCACCGCCGCCGGCCGCCACGGTCTAGCGGGCCAGGCCGGGTTTGGCGAAGACTAACACCGAGTTGTGGCCGCCAAAACCGAAGGAATTGCTTAGCGTGACGTTTAATTCCTGAGAGCGGGCATGGTTGGGAGTGTAATCCAAGTCGCAATCGGGGTCCGGTTCGTTCAGGTTGATGGTGGGAGGAATGATGCTGTGCTCCATGGCCAAGATACAGAAACACGCTTCCAACGCTCCGCCGGAACCAAGGAGATGGCCGGTCATGGACTTGGTGGAGCTGAGGGGCACCCGGTAGGCGTCTTCGCCTAGAGCGGATTTGATGGCCTTGGTTTCATGGCGGTCATTGAGCGGCGTGGAAGTGCCATGTGCGTTAACATAATCGACCTCGGAAGGATCGATGCCGGCTTCTTCCAGGGCCTTGATCATCGCCCGGGCGGCGCTTTCACCCGACTCCATCGGTTCCACCAGATGATAGGCGTCGGAGGTGGCCGCATAGCCTCTGAGCTCTCCCAAGGCGGCAACGCCCCGCCGGTTGGCGCTCTCTTCACTCTCCAGCACCAACACGGCCGCTCCCTCGCCCATGACGAAACCATCGCGATTCATATCAAAGGGCCGGCTGGCCTTGGCGGGGTCTTCATTGAACCGGGAAAGGGCCCTCAGCGCATTGAATCCGGCGACCGCGACTGGCACCACCGGCGCTTCGCTGCCGCCGGCCAAGACGATGTCCTCTTGGCCCCGCCGGATCATGGCCCAAGCCTGACCCAGGGCGTCCGCGCCGCTGGAGCATGACGAAACAGCGCAGTAATTGGCGCCCATGGAGCCGGTGACCATTGAGACTTGGGCCGAGGCCATGTCACCCAACATCATGGGAATCAGGAACGGACTGACGCGCTTGGGGCCCCGGGCGAGGAGTATCTCGTGTTGCTGGGAGAGGGTGCCGATGCCGCCGATGCCGCTGCCGATGATCACTCCGACGCGGTACGGATCGACGCTCCCCTTCTTAAGGCCGGCCTGGCTGCAAGCCTGCTGGGCCGCCACGGCGGCAAACTGGGCGAAGCGGTCCATCCGCCGGGCTTCCTTGCGGTCCAGGTAATCCTCAGGGTCAAAGCCTTTGACCTCGGCGGCAAAGTGGGTGTCGAAGCCTTCCGGGTCGAAGGCGGTGATGAAGTCCACTCCCGAGCGGCCATTTATGATGCCGTCCCAGGTAGTCGCCACGTCCAATCCCAGTGGGCTTATGATCCCCATTCCGGTGACCATAACCCGGTGATTTCCACTCATATATTTCCCAGCCGTACACTCACGCAAAGGCCCGGTTAGTGGACTTTACAAATCATGATTAGAAGCGGTTGGCCCATCCCCGGGCCCATTGAAACCGGACCCCTTGATACGGGGCCTAGAAATCGGGCGCGCGAACCGGACCTGCACCAGAGACGCTATGCCTTGGCGCCACCCCGGGTTGAAACAGTCACCGTCGAGTCTATGAGTTCAGTGAGTTCGGTGATGCGTCCTGATATGTTGAGGGCCAATTCCCGGTTACCTGATGGGCCGGTCAGCAGGTCCAGAGAATCCGACAACTCGTTGACCCGGCTGCCGATGGCGTCCGCTGCCTCTTTCCTGGCGTTGGCCAATGGTTGCGACACCGAGCGTATCTGTTCGACGAGTTCATTCACCCGTTCAGTGATATTCTCGCCGAATTCCAGCCTCGTTAATGAAGCGGCGTCCGACCAGTTCCGAAGCGCTTCAGTGGCCTCGCTCAACCGGGAGGCCAGCGTTTCGCTCAGGTCCCGGCTGGTGGCCGCCAGGCGCAGCTTGTAGGTCCGGAGGATCCTGAAGACGCGCCGGTAAACATCGTCCACCGGATTCAGCTTGGCGGAATAGCGGTCGAACAGGTCACGGCTTTCCTGCATGGTCCAGCGCTTGTCCTGATGGACGAGTTGCCGCCCCGTGTAGAGATGATACGGACGCATCGCCCCTTCAGCCAGGAGATCGCCGTTCTCGTCCAGCGGGACCAACGAGTCCCAGTTGGAGGTGGCGGGCAATGGCGTCAGGAAATTGACGGTCTGGTACTTGCTGATGGTGGTCACCCAATCCGCCAGGGCCATGATGCTTTCCTCGGTGTCGAAGGGCAGGCCGATGATGGTCATGGCCACCACCGTAAAGCCAGCGTCATTGAGGTAATGCAGGTCCTTATGCATCTGGCCGGGTTCCTGCCGTTTGTTCACTGCTATGAGGTTCTCGGCGTTATCCGATTCCACACCCACGTAGAGCATCTTGATGTTGGCTTCAAGCATGGCGTCGGACAGCTCTGGGTCTTGGCCGACCTCGGCCCGGACCTGGCAGATCATATTCATGTTGTCGGTGTGGCCCTTCCAGCCCTTCAACCGGGCCAGGCGCTCGTCACGGAATTTAACCGCCCGCAACGGCGGCGCATGGAGGTCGTCAGAGATAAACACCTGGAACGCACCGCTCCTGGAGCTGTGGACCAGGCCGTCGGCGGCCAACTCATTGAGTTGGGCCAGCCGTTTGAACTCGGTTTCCCTGGAGATCATCCGGTATCCGAGGAATTGCTGGATGACCTGACAGTAGGTGCAGCTTTCGGTGCACCCGCGGATGGTTTCAATCACCGCGCCGACCATGGGATTGTCTGAGGTAAGGTCTTTGATGGAACGGAAATCGGGCAATTCCACAAAATCCGGGGAGACCAGCCCTTTGCGGCTGGTCTGAACGATACCGCCGTCCTTCAGGTAGCTGATACCGGGAATCTTCGCCAGATACTCGTCCCGGTCGCTGCCGCGGTGCTCCAAAAGCACGTCGGATAACTGGCCGATGATGTCTTCGGCCTCGCGTTGGACGACCACATCGAAATCCCCGTTGTCGAACGCTTCCTCGGCTAGAGGGCCCATCTGAGGCCCGCCGCCGATAGTTATGATGCCGGGATGGAATTGTTTGGCCAACCTAGCCATCTGGTAACCGCGGGGAGCCTCGTTGATGAGCGCCGTGACCATGAAGATATCGACGCCTTCCAGGTCTTTGTCCGGGTCCATGAGGCCGGAGCGGTCTTCAAACCAGATCTCCCGCTCGTAGATGTTTGGACCTTCCCACTGGGCCAGCGCTCCGGAAAGAAAGAGCATTCCCTGCCTGGGTATGGCTACGTATTCAAAGTTCCCACCGGCTGATGCTGGTTGAAACAGCACCACCCGTTTTATTCGAGACATTTTCGCTCCTGTTGATGGCGGCCTGATTACGGCCAGGCGGCATTTTACGCCAATGAATGGTCGCCGATCTATCGTGTTTGCCTGCGGGCCAACCTACTGGCAGGCCATGGCTGACCGAAGCTAAAACCACCGGCGCCCTTCATTGGTTCGCCGGTTATTATACAGGACAACCCGGAGCAAAATTAACTGATTTCCCAACCTGAGCGGCTCGGTTTCGTAGGCGTTCAAACCGGAAATTAGGTCAATCCTTGTTCAAGGCTGGCCAGAGTAACGGAACTACCGTCACATTCTACGCCAGAATGAACGGATTGTCATAATGCCGTCCAGCCGCCGCCATTATCGAGCATGAGCGGTCCGGCGCCCGGAGCATCGGGCCGCGGACCAGGAACTATTTCCCCCGAAAATGGGGAATAAGTTCCTTGGCGATGACCTCGAGATGCCGCTCTCGGTCCTCCCTGGGGCAACTGATGCTGAAGACGATATGCCGGGCCCCGGCATCGATGTATTCCTGAAGTTGGGTGATGCAGTTCTCCACTGTCCCCAATAAACAGTACTTCTTAACGATGTCCAGAAAGTCGCCCCCGTATAGGTAGCGCCCGCCAAGCTGTTCCGCGGCGACCTCGGCCGCCTGTTGTTCGGTGGGATAGATGGCGATATAAGGAAAGTGGGCCCATTGGAACTGGGACATGTCCCTCCCAGCCTCGGCGGCGAATCCCTTGATCTTCTCAACGCTTTGTTCGTATCTGGGGGCGTCGTAGAAATATGGCATCCAACCGTCGCCGAATCTGGCGGCACGGGCCATGGCGGCATCCCTCCTTCCCGACACCCACAGCGGAGGGTTGGGCTGTTGGACGGGCGTCGGATTGATCATCGCATCGGTCAGTTGGAAATGACGCCCGGAAAAGGTCACCCGCTCTCCGGCCCAAAGCCTCCGCAGCACCTCCAGGCATTCATCGGTGCGCCTTCCCCGCTGGTTCACTTTGAGACCGGCGGCCTCGAACTCCACCGGAAATTCCCCGCCGACCCCCACTCCAAGGGTCAACCGGCCCCCGGAAGCGGCGTCCAAAGTGGCCGTCGTGCGCGCCAAGAACAGGGG
>JACZYV010000184.1:0-5295 GCA_022570905.1 Chloroflexota bacterium | reverse complement strand
TGGTGGGGCAAGCGACATCGATCCGCCAGGGCGCCGCCCAACTGGCAACCGCCCGCGCCGCGTTCGCCCGGCTTGAAGAAGCAGGCCGGAACTTCGATGAGTTGGCAGGCCAACGGGCGGCCGCCTCGGGAGCCATCGACGTCAAACGGACCCTGCTGGAATCACAGGTCCAACAACTAACCGCCGACATCGAGACCCGTCTCAGCCCGAAAGCCCAGGGCCTGGAGCAGCTCGAGGCAAGCCAGCGGCAGCTACAGGATGAAGGGCCGGGAATCGAGGAGCAGGAACGGGCCCTGGCGGCGGAGCGGGAGCGTCTCAACGGCCTGGCGGTCCAGACCGGACAATTGCAGAGTTCTCTTGAGCGGTCCGGAACCGAGGGAAAAGAACTTGCCGCCAAGAAAGCTCTGCTGGACGGCGCCAACGGTCAAGAGGCTGTATGTCCATTGTGCCAGACCCCGTTGAGCGAGGACGGTTGCCAACGGTTGGCGGAGACCTTTGAAGCCGATATTGAAGCCAAGCGCGAGGAGTACCGAAATACCTCGATCCAGGTGAAGGCCCTGCAAGTCGAGACATCGGAATTGGAGAGCCGCCTGCCCCAACAGGAGCAGGCTTTGTCCCAGGCCCAAACCAAACGCCAGGTGCGGCTGCAGCAACTGGTGCAGCAGATGCAGGAATCCCAGCAGGCCCAGCTTGACCTGGCGGAGGCCGCTCCCAGGTTAGAGTCCATGCGGGCGACTTTGGCGGACGGTTCCTTCTCCGCCGAGGAGTCGGTCCAACTTAAGAAGCTGGACGCCCAGATACAGGAGTTGGAATACGACCCTGATACCCGCCAGCGCATCTTCCAAGAGACCGTCGGTCTTGAAGAGTTTGCCCAACAGGAACAACTGCTGGAACAGGCCGAGGCCGGTCTGCCCGGAGCCAAGGAAACGGCGGAGCAGAACGCCGCCATGGCCCAGCGCCGCAAGGAAGAACTGGAGCTGTTGCAGTCCCAGGCGGTGGACGCCAAGCAGGCTTTGGTGGGTCTGGCCGCCCTGGAGAGCGATTTCACCCAGGCCGAACAACTGGAACGGGAGCTGGGGGTTAAGATCCAGCAGGGCATCGAGCGTCAGGGATATCTTCGGAACCAGGTGGAGCGTCAAGAATCCTTGGGGCAGGAGATGATCGCCGAATCGGCCCGGTTAACCGCCTTGCGGGACGAGCAGTCCATCTACCAGGAGTTGGCCACCGCCTTTGGCCGCCAGGGAGTCCAGGCCATGCTTATCGAGACGGTGGTGCCACGGTTGGAGGATGAGACCAACGCTCTGCTGGGCCGCATGACCGACAACCGCATGAACGTGAAATTGGAGACCCAGCGGGAGCGGGCCTCGGGGCAGGGGGAACCCCGCGAGACCCTGGAGATAATGGTCAGCGACGAACTGGGCCCGCGCAGCTACGAGATGTACAGCGGCGGCGAGGCCTTTCAGGTGAACCTGGCCCTGCGCATCGCCCTGTCAAAGGTGTTGGCCCAGCGCATGGGAGCGCCCCTGCCGACCCTGTTCATCGATGAGGGGTTCGGCACTCAGGACGCCGTGGGGCGGGAGCGGATATTGGACGTGATCAGCGCCATCGGCAACGACTTTGAGAAGGTGCTGGTGATCACCCACCTGGACGACCTGAAAGACGCCTTCCCAGTGCGCATCGAAGTCCGGAAGGACGAGTCGGGTTCCACGTTTTGGATCAGTTGACCGCCGGTTTTAAGTAGGAGAGGGATTTGACTTCAGTTCCTGGCAGCGACATCCAGGTACGCCACGCTTCTTTGGTCCATGTGGATTCCATAATCGACTTCAACATCGCCATGGCCAAGGAGACCGAGGGCAAGGAGTTGGACATGGAATTTGTCCGGCCGGGTGTCGAAGCGGTGTTCGCCCGCAACGATCTGGGATTTTACGTGATCGCGGAACACACGGGACGCGCCGTGGGCCAACTCCTTATCACCTATGAGTGGAGCGACTGGAGAAACGCTTTCTTCTGGTGGATACAGAGTGTCTACGTGAGCCCCGAATACCGGCGGCAAGGGGTGTACAAGGCCCTGCATTTCTACGCGGCCGAGGACGCGCGCCAGAAGGGCAACGTCTGCGGCCTGCGGCTTTACGTGGACAAGGACAACACCATCGCCCAGGGGGTCTACGCCGGCCTGCGCATGCGCCCAACCCACTACGACATGTACGAGATCGATTTTGACGCCCGCCCCACGAGAGGGCCAGAACCGGCGTGGGAGCCGGAAGAGGAAAATGATGCTGCCGAATAACGTTAAAGAATTCGCCACCGAGAACCATCAAGGTGTGTTGACCTGCTTCCGAAGAAACGGGATGCCACAGATGAGTATCGTCACCTGTGGTGCGTACCGGGACGGTGTGGCATTCTCCACCACCGCCGACCGCGCTAAGCTGCTCAACCTGCAGCGCGATTCCCGGTGTTCCTTGATGATCTCCAAGCAGGACTGGTGGGGCTATGTGGTCTTGGAGGGCCGGGCCACCATCCTCTCTCAGGAGAACACCGCCGCCGATGAGCTGCGCGATGCCCTGCGCGATGTCTACCGGGCCGCTACCAACCAGGACCACCCCAACTGGCCGGAATACGACCAGGCCATGGTCGCCGACCGCCGCGCGGCGGTGATCGTGGTACCAGACCACATCTACGGGACGGCCGTCTAGGGTTAGGTTCGAATTCGTTGAGGCTTGGCCATGGCGCGTCCTTCGACAAACTCAGGGTTACGGAAGGGCGGCATAAATGGAGCAACGCCACAAACCATTCTACTTTTGTCTCAACGACCCGCGCCGGTGGAAGATTAGGTCCGACGAAGTCACGACTGCGTCGGGGATGTGGTCACGCTATAATCGCCGCGCCTACTGCAAGGCAATGGAATCCCCGTTTGAGGCTCCCATGAAATATGACGTGATCATTGTCGGCGCCGGCTCGGCCGGCTGCGTCCTGGCCAACCGGTTGTCCGAGGACCCGCGGCGGTCGGTGCTCCTCCTGGAAGCCGGACCCGACTACCCCGACATGGACCTGATGCCCGACGAGATCAAACACGACTCCAACCAGCGGGCGTCCGAGGCCGGCGCACCCCATAATTGGTCATTTCAGGGCACGCCCGGCCCCCAGGGCAGCCGAAGCGCCGCGGTTGCCAGGGGCAAAGTCCTTGGGGGCACCAGCGCCATAAACCACCAGATATTTCTCCGGGGGTTGCCCGAGGATTTCGACCACTGGGCCGAATTGGGCAACGACCAATGGTCCTACACCAAGGTGCTGCCGTATTTCCGCAAACTGGAGACAGACCTCGATATCTCCGGCGATTTTCATGGAACGACCGGCCCGATAATGGTGACGCGGCACAAGCCGGAAGACTGGCTGCCGTTGCAAAGAATCTTCCATTCGGCATGCTTGGCCGCCGGCTACCGGGACGACCCGGACATGAATAACCCCGACGGCGAAGGGGTCGGGGCGATCCCTTTGAATTATGTTGATGGCGTTCGAGTTAGCACGGCCATCGGTTACATCAACCCCTGCCGGAACCGCCTCAACCTGACGATCAAAGCAAACGTAACCGCCCATAGAGTCATATTCCAAGAAAAACAGGCCGTGGGGGTAGCAGTTGAGAGCGGCGGAGAGATGTTCGAGTTGTCGGGAGAAACCATCATATTGAGCGCCGGAGCCATCGCCTCTCCCCAACTACTCATGCTCTCAGGCGTCGGGCCCAGGGAGATTTTGGACCGGCTGCAAATACCCTTGGTCCATAAATCGCCCGGTGTGGGCCGCAACATGAAGAACCATCCCGCGGTCTCGCTCCGGTTCCAGCCCGTGGACGGCTACTCGTTGGAGCCCGGCTCGCCCAGGAACCAACTGGGCCTGCGGTTCACCGCCAAAGGCTCCAAGATCCGCAACGACATCCAGGTCCAGACCCTCACTTCCGGGCCCCTAGGCCACGAGGCCGACGAGATACGCGTGGGCTGCCGGTTGGAGTTCCCCCAAGGAGCGGGCGAGCTGACCATCACAGCGGCCGGCCCCAACGTTCAACCCAGATTGGATTACCGGTTTTTGGAAGACCCGTCAGACAGGGTGCGGCTGCGGGAGGCTGTCCGTGAATGCGCCCGGCTGTTTGAGGACCCGAGTTTCCAGGAGGTGATTGACCGCCGCATCGCCCCCACGGATGATGAGATGGCCTCCGATGAACACTTGGACGGTTGGATCGCCGCCAACCTGTCCATCGCCGGCCACACCTGCCGCACCTGCAAGATGGGCCCGGCGTCGGACCCGGACGCGGTGGTCGATCAATGGTGCCGGGTCCACGGGGTGGAGGGACTGAGGGTGATCGACGCGTCGGTGATGCCGGAGATCCCCCGGGCCAACACCAATGCCACGGTCATCATGATCGCTGAGCGGGCCTCAGATTTCATAACCGGAAACCCATAGCTTGAACCCGACCCTGCCCAATCCCATAATGTGAAACATGGATGCGCCCATCCGATACGCCAGGACCGCCGATGGGGTTGGAATCGCACTGTGGACGCTGGGGACTGGAGAGCCTCTGGTGTACATGGCCGGCTCTCCCTGGTGCCACGTGGAGTTGCTGCAACTGCCCGCATGTGTCCGTTGGTACGAACGCTTGGCGGAAAACCGGATGTTGGTCCGGTACGACGTCCGGGGTACCGGGTTCTCGGACCGGGAAGTCTATGACCATTCTTTGGCGGCGCAGATCCTGGACCTGGAGGCGGTGATCGAATCCCTGGGTCTCCAACGGTTCACGTTGTTCGGCGCCGCCAACGCCGGGCCGGTGGCTGTAGCCTACGCGGCATCCAATCCGGACCGGGTGTCAAGTCTCGTCTTGTGGTGCACCTGGTCCAAGGGGACCGAGATACTTTCTCCCAGGCTAGACGCCTGGCGGGGATTGCTGGACCACGATTGGCAGCTGATGACCGACACCTGCGCCCAACTGTGTTTGGGATGGTCTGAAGGAGAGGCCGGACGCTTGGCCGCGGAGCACCTGCGGGAGAGCGTCACCCCTGAAGTCCTCAGGGCCGCCCTGGATGCGGTGAGGGAATTCGATGTCTCAGCGATGCTGCCTCAGGTTGAAGCTCCCACTTTGGTTTTCAGCCGGCCGGACATATCTTGGATCCCAGCGGAAGCCGCCAGGAACCTGGCATCACGCATCCCCAAGGCCCGGTTAACCGTCCTGAGCGGCGAGTCGACGGCGCCGTACCTGGGCGATACCGAAGCCGTGATTCACTCCCTTCGCCAATTTCTCAGCTCCGAGAC
>JACZYV010000183.1:0-5298 GCA_022570905.1 Chloroflexota bacterium | reverse complement strand
TCTGGTTGAAGAACTGACTGGAGACCAGAAGCTTTGACGCAGGGGACAGCGCTTCACGAATTCCGGGTGGCGGCAGACGAGACCCGCTTGGACCAGTACCTGGCCGGCATGGACACCGGAATGACCCGCAGCCGGCTGCGGCGGCTGATCGTAGAGGGACAGGTTTTGGTCAACGGAGGACCGGCCAAGCCGTCCCACAAAGTGAGGACCGGCGATCTGGTCTCCCTGTCCGTCCCCCCGCCCAGACCCTCCGGCTTGGTGGCCCAAGACATCCCCGTCACCGTGGTCTATCAAGATGAAAACTTGGTGGTCATCGACAAACCGGCCGGCCTGGCCGTGCACCCCGGTCCGGGCCACCCCGACAATACGCTGGTCAATGCCCTGCTGGCCATGTGCCCCGACATCCAGGGCATCGGCGGGGAGATACGGCCGGGCATAGTCCACCGATTGGACAAGGACACCTCCGGGCTGATGATGGTGGCCAAGACTCACCAGGCCCACAACGACCTATCCGCCCAGATCAAGGCCCGCCAGGTCACCAAAGGGTACTTGGCTTTGGTGGAAGGAACGCCAACGCCGTTTCAGGGGAAGATCGACGCCCCGGTGGGACGCCACCCCCGCCGCCGCACCCGCATGGCCGTGGTGGTGGGCGGCAAAGAAGCCCGCACCAGCTATAAGACGCGAGAGAAGTTCCAGGGTCACAGTTTACTGGAGCTTTACTTGGAGACGGGCCGCACCCATCAGATCAGGGTGCACCTGGCCCACATCGGCCACCCACTGGTGGGCGACACCACCTACGGACATGCCAGTCCTCTGGTCGACCGCCATTTTCTCCACGCCTTCCATCTGGGGTTCAAGCACCCGGTAAGCGGAGAGTCTCTGGAGTTCCAGACCGGCCTGCCATCCGACCTGACCCCGGCGTTGGACGCGCTCCGGCAAGGCTGATCAGACCCCGGATTCACCCATAACGGCCGTGCCTGGCAGGCTAAGATTGGGCGTGGTCCATGCTACAATATTGCCTGCCCCTATTTATTCGGCTGGAGAATCAACTTGCCCGGAGAAGTCCGCGTTCGGTACGCACCCAGCCCCACCGGATTGCCCCATATCGGCAATATCCGGACGGCCCTGTTCAACTGGCTCTTTGCCCGGCATCACGGCGGCAAGTTCATCGTCAGAGTTGAAGACACCGACCAGGCGCGTCTGGTGGCGGGTTCTGTCGAGGCCATCCTGGACGGCCTGCGTTGGTTGAACATCGACTGGGATGAAGGCCCCGAAGTGGGCGGCCCATTCGGACCATATTTCCAGTCGGAGCGCCTAGATATCTACCACGATCTAGCCCAGCGGCTGGTCTCCCAGGGCAACGCCTACCATTGTTACTGCAGCGTCGAAAGGCCGGCCCAAGACGGGCAAGGGCAGCGGGACCGGCGTGTGTCGGCCAGCGCCGATTGTCATTGCCGTGACCTGAGCCAAGAAGAGATCAGAAAGTTGGGCGGTGGAAAGGAATCGAAAGTCGTCCGGTTCGCCATGCCCAGGGACGGGGTAACCAGGGTCAACGACCTGATCCGGGGCGAGGTCGAATGGCGCAATGAGACGCTGAACGACTTCATAATCATGAAGTCCGACGGCTTCCCCACCTATCACCTGGCGGTGGTGGCCGACGACCACCTGATGGAGATCAGCCACGTGATGCGGGCCGAGGAATGGCTGCCCAGCACCCCGCGGCACCTGCAGCTTTTCGAGGCCCTGGGATTCGAGCCGCCCCAGTTCGCCCACCTGCCGATGATCATGGGCCCGGACCGGGCCAAGCTATCCAAACGTCATGGCGCCACCGCGATCGGAGAGTATAAGGACGACGGTTACCTTCCCGAGGCGCTGCTGAACTTCATGGTCCTGCTGGGATGGTCGCTGGACGATAAGACAGAGATCATGTCCACCCAGACCATCATCGACAATTTCACCTTGGACCGGGTCACCAAGTCGGCGGCCATCTTCGACCAGGAGAAATTGCTGTGGGTGAACGGGATGTACATCCGCGAGCTTAAGCCGGAGCAATTGGCGGGCCGGATGATGCCATTCTTGGAGCGGGACCTGCCCAAGGAGGCGCTGCCGGTGGACTCGGATTATCTCTCCCGCATCGCACCGCTCCTCCAGGAGCGGATCAAGCGGTTGGACGATTCGGCTGACATCACGTCTTACTTTTTCCAAGCCAATGAAGAGTTCGACACTGAAACTCTGGTGCAGAAGGGCATGGACCGGGATACAACACTGTCGGCTCTCAAAGCCGCCCTGGCTGACTTGAGCGGCATGGATGATTTCGAACACGGGAAGTTGGAAGAGTTGCTGACGGTTACCGGGGAGAAACTGTCGTTGTCCCGCCGCCAGTTCTTCGGGGTGCTGCGCGTTGCCGCCACCGGCCGGGCCGTGTCACCGCCATTGTTCGAGACGTTGGAAGTCTTGGGAAAGGACCGCACCGTGAGCCGGGTTAAGAATGCCATCCAACGGTTTAGCGCTGCTGGCTGAATGGACGGGCACTTTTAATCAGATGCTTCAGCGCCGCTGGTTGATCAGGCCGATAGGCCATAAACACAGGATGAAACAAGAATGACACAGGCTGAAACCTCGGTCGACTTCGTACGCAGCATTGTCGCCGACGACAACAGGTCGGGCAGATTTGGCGGCCGGGTGATTACCCGCTTTCCGCCGGAGCCCAACGGCTATCTACACATCGGGCACGCCAAATCGATCTGCCTGAATTTTGGGCTGGCCACGGAATTTGGTGGGGAATGCCACCTGCGGTTCGACGACACCAACCCCTCCCGGGAAGAGGTGGAATACGTCCAGGCCATCCAGGAGGATGTCCGCTGGTTGGGATTCGATTGGGGTCAGAACCTTTTCTATGCCTCGGATTACTTCGGCCAGCTATATGAATACGCCATCCGGCTGATCGACAAGGGCAAGGCGTATGTCTGCGACCTGACATCCGATGAGGTTAGGGAATACCGGGGAAACTTGACGGAGCCCGGCAGGGAGAGCCCCTACCGCAGCCGGTCCACCGAGGAGAGCCTGGACCTATTCCGGCGAATGCGGTCGGGCGAATTCGAAGAGGGCGCGAAAACACTCCGGGCCAAGATAGACATGGCTTCGCCCAACCTGAACCTTCGGGACCCCGTGCTCTACCGGATCCTGAAACAGACCCATCACCGCACCGGCGACGAATGGCCGATCTATCCGATGTACGATTTCGCCCACGGCCAGTCCGATTCCATCGAGAGCATCACCCACTCGGTTTGCACCCTGGAATTCGAGGACCATCGTCCCCTCTACGACTGGTTCCTGGATGAGCTGGACATCTACCACTCCCAGCAGATCGAGTTTGCGCGGCTGAACCTGACCCATACCGTGCTCAGCAAACGCCGGTTGGGCGAACTGGTGGATGGCGGATACGTGAACGGTTGGGACGACCCGCGAATGCCCACCATATCGGGACTGCGCCGCCGGGGTTATACCCCTGAGGCCCTCCGGGATTTCTGCGACCGCATCGGCGTGGCCAAGCGGGACAACACGGTGGACATCGCCCTGCTGGAGCACACCCTGAGGGACGATTTGAACAAACGGTCGCCCCGGGTCATGGGCGTGTTGGACCCGTTGAAGGTTGTGATTGAGAACTACCCAGAGGGCCAGACCGAAGAGATCGAGTCGGTGAACAATCCGGAAGACAACACCATGGGGAAGAGAAGCATCCCGTTCTCCCGCACCGTGTATATCGAGAAGGACGACTTCCGGGAGGAGCCTCCGCCCAAATTCTACCGGCTATCGCCCGGCCGGGAGATACGCCTCAAGGACGCCTACTACATCACCTGTACCGAGGTGGTGAAGGACGAGGCCACGGGGGAGATCATCGAGCTGCGGTGCACCTACGACCCCGAGACCCACGGCGGGACTTCATCCGACGGCCGGAAGGTCAGGGGCACTTCCCATTGGGTGTCGGCCGAACATGCGGTGGACGCCGAGGTGCGTATCTACGACCATCTGTTTGTGACCGAGGACCCGGACGACGTGCCAGAAGGCGGAGACTTCAAAGATAACCTCAACCCGGAGTCATTGGTGGTTATGAAGTCGTGCAAGCTGGAACAGGGTCTGGACCAGGCCAAGCCGGGGGAGCGGTTCCAGTTCCTGCGGCAGGGATATTTCTGTGTCGACCCCGACTCCACGCCTGAGGCCCCGGTGTTCAACCGGACGGTGGCCCTCAGGGACACCTGGGCCAGGATGGACCAGGCCCGCAAACGGGGTTAATTCACCACCTGGTACTTAGAGGTTGTCTCGATATCCTGTACGACCGGCTGATGGGTCCTTCGACAGGCTCAGGACGAACGGTTGTTGGTTTTACACACGGTCCAATCGTTCGTGGTGAGCTCGTCGAACCGCATTTTGGAATTGCGTCCGACGCCAGCCGCCCTTTGGTTCGTTAATCTATCTGGTATATCTGCAGACGGTGGCGGAGGCTGTCGGCCACGTAGAGGTGGCCCTTCCCGTCCAGTTTCACCGCCGTGGGGCCCCAGAAAAACCCCTCCACACCAGCGGAGATCTCCCGGTCACGCCGGTACGGCGGGTCTAGCTCCGGAAACAGGTCTGCCTCGTACCGCAACCGCCCTTCCTCGGGGTTGACCGCGAAGTAGTCGGCCGCCCATTTGGAATCCACTGACTCGCCGCGCAGCGAAGCCAGCAGGCTGCCGTCGGGGCCAAGGACCTTGACGCGTTCGTTGCCCCAGTCGGCGACGTAGATGTTGCCTTCGCCGTCCACGGCCAGACCGGCCGGCCGGTGGATGGCGTCGCCCTCTGGTAGTCCGCCAAATTCTTCGATCAATGCGCCGTCATTACTGAAGCGCTGGATGCGGTCGTTGCCCCAGTCGGAGATATAAACGTCCCCGGAATGGGTCAGGGCCAGGCCCCAGGGCCCCTCGAACTGGCCGGACCCGGAACCACGTTGGCCCCAGGCGGAGATGAACTCGCCGTCGCGGGTGAACTTCTGCACCCGGTGGTTGCCGCTGTCGGTCAGCCACACGTTGTCATCGGCGTCGAAAGCCAGGCTGGAGGGATATTCTAACTGCCCGTCGGCCGAGCCCTTCTCACCCCACTTGCCCAGGAACTTTCCGTCTTTGTCGAAGATGGACACCCGCTGCAGGCCCTCGTCGGCCACATAGACCCGGTCCTGGCTGTCGATGGCGATGGAACTGGGCCACCAGAATTCTCCGTCCCCGGTGCCGCCGGTGCCGAACTCTCCCAGGAACTCCTCGTCCA
>JACZYV010000182.1:0-5340 GCA_022570905.1 Chloroflexota bacterium | reverse complement strand
GTTGATGTCCAGCTCGGCCAGACTGCCCTCCAACTGCGCCCCCAGATAGGAGATCTGGACCAGCGTTTCCACCAGGGCGTCAACGTCGGCGGCCGGCCGGCCCCGGAACCCCTCCAGCAGGCGCGCGCCCTTGACCTCGGAGATCATCTCCCGGGCATCGCTCTCGTCGATGGGACACAGGCGCAGGGCCACGTCGTTGTAGACCTCCACCATCACCCCGCCGGCGCCGAATAGAAGTGTGGGTCCCAATTGGTCATCGTAGCTGACTCCCACGATCGTTTCCACGGCGTTCAGCACCATCTCCTGCACCAACACGCCATTCATGCCGGTTCCAATGCCCGCCGCATTGGACATGACCTCATCGTAAGCCGCCCGAACCGCCACCTCGTCTTGGAGTCCGAGCATGACGAGACCAGCCTCCGTTTTGTGGGGCAGGCCGGTCACGTCCGCTTTCAATACCACTGGATAACCGATCTCACCTGCCGCCGCCACGGCATCACCGGCGTTCTGTACCAGGGTCTCTCTGGTGATGGGAACGCCCCACTGGGCCACCAACCCCTTGCTCTGGCGCTCTGAATGGGCGACTCCGCCGGTGGCGGCCAGCCGCGCGGCGGCGGCCTGTTGTTCCGGGCTGATGTCCGGAGATTCGGGGAACCCCGTTTTGCCGCGGTGGCCCAGCCAAGCATGGTAATCCAGAAGACTTCGGATTCCGGTGGCCAACCGGTTGGGTGTGTAAAAGACGGGGATCCGGGCCTTTTTCAACATATCCAGACCCGCGGTCTCTTTACGGCTGCCGGTCCAGAGGAACGCCAGGGCCTTTTCTTGGGCCAGGTCACGCTGGGCGATGACCTGTTCCGCTTGGGCGTCGCCGCCGGAGCTGGCCACCACCAGCGTGCCCATCGCCGGGTCGTTGACCATGTGTTGCATGATCTCCGGAAAAGACTCGCTATTGGCGAAGCCGGTGACGTCGGAAGGGTTGGCCGCCCACCCGAATCCCTTCAAAACGCCGTTGATTCCGTCTCTGGCGGCAGCGCCAAGTTCCGGTAATTCCAAGCCCGCTTGCCCGCACATGTCCGCCGTTAGGGAACTGATGCCGCCGGAATGGGAGACCACGGCCAGACCCTTGGCGGCCGGCGCCGGCGAGTTAGCCAGGAGGTTGGATACCTCCAAGAGCTCATCGTAGTCAGAAACACGGATCACGCCATACTGGGACAGGGCGGCGTCGTAGAGGGCGTCCAGGCCGGTGAGCGCGGCGGTATGAGACTGGGCGGCCTTGGCTCCCAACTCCGAACGCCCGATCTTGATGAGGACGATGGGTTTGCCCCTTTGGGCCGCCAGCTTGGCCACCGCCACGAACTTGCCGGCGTCTTTGAATCCCTCGACAAAACCGGCGATCACCTTTGTGCCATCGTCATCCAGCAGGTAGCGCACGAAATCCGAGAAATCCAAGTCGGCCTCGTTTCCCGTGGAGATGATGTAGCTGAGCCCGATGCCGCTGTCCACCGCCCGGGTCAAGAACGGTCCGAAGGCCGACGCCCCGCTCTGGCAGACCAGGCCCACGGGTCCTGTTAGGCCCTCGGCGCCCCGGGAAGAAGCGCTGATCCAGATGTCATCTTTCAAGTTGGCTAGACCCAGGCAATTGGGGCCGCTGATGCGAAGCCCCGACTCTCTGGCGAAGGACCCCAACTGGTCCTGCAACTCCCGCCCTTCCGGAGTGGCCCGTTCGGCGAAGCCGGCGGAGATCACGATCGCGGCCCGGACTCCCTTCTGATGGCTTTCTTTCAACACGTCCAGCACCTGTTTGGACGACACGACCACGCCCACCACGTCGGGCGTTTCAGGGAGGTCGCTGACGCTGGGATAACACCGCACGCCCATCACTTCGTCGTAGCGGGGGTTCACCGGGTAGACGCTGATCCTTTCCGACGCTTTCAGCGCGGCGGCCAGCATCCGGCCCCCATACTGCATCCTGGGAGTGGCGCCAACCACCGCGATGGAGCGAGGATTCAACATCTTGTGGATGGAGGATAATTGGTCTTCAGTCCATATAGTCACTGGCGGCTCCAAAGTGATAGTTCTGGGGCAGTTATGCTAATCAGTCAGCGTGGCCGCTGGGTATATTTAGTGGTATGAGGAATCCGAAACCGAGGCTACCACGCTTTGGCAAGAACTGCGAACGAGAGGAATCGAAACCATGGCTCGGAATCTAGCTAAATTGCCACATTCGCGGCTTAAAGGTGTAACTTTGGGGTCGAACCGGCGTCGCAACCCGTGCTAAACTTCCTCAGTCATGGCCATGGGCTTTGACCCCTTCGGTTTTTCATGAAGTGTGTGAGGTTGTGACGGGAGTCAAATGGTGCTTTTCGATTCGGACATCTCCCCCTTTGAACAGGTAAATGTGGCCCTGGACCTGGAGACCACGGGCCTGGACTCCTCCCGCCACGCCATCCTTGAGATTGGCGCCGTGCGGTTTCGCGGCGACGAGGTCATCGAGACCTATCAGACCCTGGTCAATCCGGGGGTTCCAATCCCCGAGTTCATCCAGCGCCTAACCCACATCACGCCCCAGCAGGTGAAGCGCGCACCCTTCTTCTCGTCGGTTGCCTCCGAGATCGAGGATTTTCTCGGTGCTGACCCCATCGTCGGCCACAACATCCAGTTCGACCTCGGGTTCCTGGCCAACAACGGCGTCACGCTCAACAACCCCTCCTACGACACCTGGGACCTGGCTTCGGTGTTCATGCCCCGGTCCCGGCAATACTCCCTGAAGTACCTGACCGCCCACTTCGAAGTGGAGCATAACGACGCCCACCGGGCCCTGGCCGACGCCATGGCCACCAAGAATGTGTACATCAAGCTGCTGCGCCTGGCGGCCGAGCAAGACTCCGGGCTGTTGAGTTATCTCTCCAACCTGGCCGCCCGCAGCCGCTGGTCCATCAGCGGTATATTGGCCGGTCTCGAAGGCGCCGGCGGCGCCCAGACTTCTTCCCGGACCTCTTCAGTGGGACTTACCGGCCTCGACCTGGAGCAACTGGCCATACGCCTGGGGTCCCCGGAGAAACGCCGCGCCGACCCGTCGCTGGCCGACCTGGCCGAGGAAAAGGTCGCCGGGTTGTTGTCCCGGAACGGCCCCTTCGCCAAGGTGTTTTCCGGCTTTGAACACCGGCCCGAACAGGAAGAGATGCTGGCCGGCGTCACCAAAGCCATGTACCACAACCAGCACCTGGTGGTGGAAGGCGGCACCGGGGTGGGCAAGTCCATGGCCTACCTCTTGCCGGCGGCGCTGTTCGCCATCTCCAAGGGACAGCGGGTCGTCATCTCCACCAACACCATCAACCTGCAAGAACAATTGATGAATAAGGACATCCCCGCGCTTACCGAGGTCTTGGAGCAGTCGGGACTGGTCGAGAAGGGGGTCCTCAAGGCCGCTCTGCTCAAGGGCCGGACCAACTACCTATGCCTGAGACGCTGGAACCATCTGGCCCGCAGCGACTCGCCGACCGTCGACGACGCCCGCCTCCTGGCCAAGACCTCGGTCTGGATGCAAAACACGACCAGCGGCGACCGGGCGGAGATCAACCTGGCCGGCCGGGACGCTGGTTCTTGGAGCCACATATCAGCCGGCGAGAAGGGATTCTGTCCCGGCCTCCGGGACGGTTCTCCCTGCTTCCTCCGGGCCGCCAGAGAGCGGGCGGAGCAGGCCCATATAGTGGTGGTGAACCATGCCCTGCTGTTGTCGGACCTGGCCCGGGGCGGCGGCCTCATACCCGAATACCAACACCTGGTGATCGACGAAGCCCACAACCTGGAAGACGAAGCCACCAGGCAGTTTGGTTTCATCGTGTCACAGGACAAGCTGGACGAGGTCTGGGAACCCCAGATCAGGTTGACCACCCAGATTCGGCAGGCCATGGCCGCCGAAGGCTTGGCCTCATCCGTGCGGCAGGAAGCCGAGACTGCGGTATCCGGAGTTGAGGGGGAGGGCGCAAAGGTCCGGCAGATCTGGGCGCGCCTCTGGGCGGAGGTTGAGCGCTTCCAGGCCAATCAGAAGTCGGGTTCCCAAGACAGCAACGGTCCCCAACTGCTGATCACCTCGCAGATACGGAACACCCAGAGCTGGACCGACCTGCACCTGGCATGGGAGAACCTGGACGTGGGGCTGCAGCAGGCCGCCCAGAACGTGGGCCGGTTGCACCGGTTCCTGGAATCGACCAAACTCCCCGCCGCCACCGACCAGCCGGCCCTGATCATGGAGACGGCCAACCTGATGGACGACGTGGAGACCCTGCGGGACCAGTTCAGCTCCATCTTGGGGAACCCGCTGGACGACGACATCCACTGGGTCAGCAACGACCAGATGCGGGGCAACCCGGCCATCTCGCTCAACTCGGCGCCCCTGGACATCAGCAGCACCCTGGCCGCCGATCTGTTCCAGCATAAAGACAGCGTGGTCCTGACCAGCGCCACCCTCAGCACCGAGGGCAGTTTTGAATACTTCAAGAGCCGGGTGGGGGTGGGCGGCGACTCCCAGGAACTTTTAGTCGGTTCGCCCTTCGATTATCAGAAGGCGGCGCTGCTCCTGATTCCCGAAGACATGCCGCCGCCCAACTCCGACCGGTACGTCGACGCCATGGTCAAAGTCCTGACCGACCTGGGCACGGCCATGAAAGGCCGGACAATGGCCCTTTTCACTTCCTACGCTTCGCTGCGCGCGGTGGCCCAGCGGCTCCGCGCCCCGCTGATGGGCGAGGGCATCCAGGTGCTGGCCCAGAGCGTGGACGGCTCAGCCCAGCAATTGATGACCCGGTTCGCCGAGGAACCCGACAGCGTGCTCCTGGGCACCAGCAGTTTCTGGGAGGGAGTTGACCTGCCGTCGGGGATGCTGAAAGCCTTGGTGTTGACCCGCCTGCCGTTCCAGGTCCCCACCGACCCGATCGTGAAGGCCCGGTCCAATCAGTACGACGAGCCGTTCAATCAATTCTCCGTCCCCCAGGCCGTGCTGCGGTTCCGCCAGGGCTTTGGCCGCCTGATACGCAACAAAGAGGACAAGGGGACCATCGTCATCATGGACAACCGCATCACCGGAAAATCCTACGGCAACTCTTTCTTGCGGTCCATACCCCCATGCACCCTCAAGCCCAGCAGCCTGACAAACATCGGGCAGTTGGCCGCCCAATGGATCGCCTAAACCAAATTTTTGGAGAGTATGTTGGAACTGACCATCGACCAGCCGTTTGATCTGGCATCCAGCTTGGAGAGCGGCCAGGCCCACCGGTGGAAAAAGGTGGACGGTTGGTATTCGGGAGTGGTCCGCGGGGAATTCATCCAGATACGCCAAAA
>JACZYV010000181.1:0-5372 GCA_022570905.1 Chloroflexota bacterium | reverse complement strand
GCCGCCCAAGATGTCCGGGCCTCTGCGGTTGATGTCGGCCATGTATTTGTAGTAGCTCGGGTAGGAGCCCAGACCAGTGAGGGCGAATCTTACGAAGCTCGATTCCTCAGCTTCGGCGGCGAAGGGGTTGGTCAGCCGCTCATGGGCGATGGTGGAGGGCGCCGTGCCGCCCCCGGCCGCCGCCGAGCAGAAAGACCCTCCGCCGTGGGTCGGGTAGACCTGGACGTCATCGGGCAGCTTGAGCAGTTTTTCGTGGATGGTATTGTGTTGCCAGCGGGCCAGGAATGGCGCCACCTTTGAGCCCAGAAGATCAACGCGGGCCGCGCCGCCCAGCAAGAGGGCCCCGCCGGTGAAGATGGCGGTGGGCTGGCCCTGCTCCTCCACTATGAAGGAGACGCTTTCCGGGGTGTGGCCGGGGGTGTGGAGGATACGGATCTGGAACTCTCCCAGGTCGAACTCATCGTTCTCCTGAAGGCGGACCGATGGGAACAAGAGTCCCCCCGATGCGCTGGCGCCCACCTGGCAGCCGGTCTGTTCGGCCAGTTCCCGCGCGCCGGATACGAAGTCGTTGTGAACGTGGGTCTCGAAGGCATAGACGGTCCGGGTCCCGTGGTTGGCCGCGATCTGGACGTACTGGTCAACATCCCGGGCGGGGTCGATGACGACGCATCATCCGGACTGCTCGGAGCCGACCACGTAATTGTTGTTGGACAGGCTCTCGATCCTAATTGTTTCCACGAACATGGTGATCCACCTCCACTGTAAGGCTCAGTCCCATATACCTGGGCATTTATATCGTGCCCATCGTATATCGCCGGTGGCTTTGGGTCTCCGGCGGCGGGAATCGACCTGCTACTGGGGTTTTCTCACGGTGATGGGAACGGAATGGACCGAGTTGACCTGGTAGCCCCGGAAGTTCCAGGCAGCCAGCATCGGTTGCACGTTGCCCTTGCTGTCGGTGGCCCGGCAGCGGAGGAGGGAGTGGCCCAGGTTTTTGGCTTCCCAGTCGATCTCCCAGTGCTGCCAGGAGTAGTTTCCCGACGGCTCTTCCAGATCAGCCGGACGCCAGGTGCGGGCGTCATCCGTGCTGACCTCGACCATGGTGATGTGCCCATCGCCCGACCAGGCCACTCCCTTGATCTTGTGTAAACCGGGTTCGACCACGGACCCCTTGGCCGGTGTGCTGATCAGAGACTTTATCTTAAGAGACGTAACACGCTCCGCCTTGGCGTCTGCCTTGCCGTTCGTTGCCGGATAGATCCGGTAATCCATCTCGTGGAACCCGCCGTTTGGGCGGTCCATAACGGTGATCTTGGCCAGCCATTTCACCGAGGCCATGCCGTACCAACCAGGCACCAGCAATCTCACCGGGTATCCGTGGTCCTGGGGCAGGGTTACACCGTTGATCTCATAGGCCAAGATCGTGTCCGGGTCCAGCAATTTCTTCAGCGGCACGCTCATGGCATAGCACATCGGCCCAGCCCCTTGGGCCTCCGCGCCGTAGTCCGCGCCTTCAAACAGAACGTCGGTGGCCTCAGACCTGAGGGAAGCCTGCTCCAGCACGGTCTTGACCGAAACGCCCCTCCACCGGGAAACGCCGACGCCCCCGTTGTCCCATTGAACGCCTTCCGCCGGGGGCTGCATGGTTGAACGGCTGTTGCCGGCGCATTCCATGAGGCTGACGATCTCGTGGCTGGGCATCTGGAGCAGGTCGTGATAGGAGAGGTCCAGGGGGTTGTTTACGTCGCCGGTGATGGACAGGGACCAATCGAAGAATCTGATCTGGGGTGCGGCGAAGTGGCTGCGGATGAAGTGACCTCCGATGGGCGAGACGCCCACCTCCAGGTCAGGGAGGAAGACGCCGGCGCAAAGGGGGTCTTCACTTAGAACATTCAGACCGCCAGAGGAGTTGGAGTCCGTGCTTGGCATTGAAGCCTCCTGGACCAGATTCTTACATCCGGTACACAAGACCGGGATGGCTGCGTGGGTGCATGTCGGGATTTAATACCTTGCGCACCCAAAAGCAGAGGGCCAAAAGCCCCACCGTTCCATGGGCATACGGCCCTAATCCCCAGGCCTAGATACAAAAATCTGGAAAACTGGTCTAGACTCGGCGGCCGGTCGCAGATTCAGCCGGTCTCAGATTCAGATAGAAGTGATGATGTTTCTGTAAGGCTTGGTCTGCAGATCCCAGCTATTTTTGGCCGCGTCGAACTTGGAGTTGACGAATACCCGCCAGTTGGCGTCGTCGAGGTCGGGGTAGTCGGACCGGTAGTAGTATCCTGGCCACCGGGTCTCCTTACGGTATAGGAGATGCCTCAGGTGGGCCTCGCCGACCCAGGTCCGGTGGACCAACTCCCAGCACCGCATCAATTCGTGCCGGTTCCGGGCTGCCAAGTGGGTTAGGTCCTCGCGGAACATCTCGATCAACTCGATGCCCCTAAGCAGGGTCGGCTCGTTGGTGGTGTACCAAGTTGATGCCCCGGCGCCGTATTCGTCCATGATCTTCTGGAGCCGGACCAGCCCCTGTTTAGGCGTCATAAAGTTGGGGTTTATCTCTTCCGCCGAGCTGGCCCCCTTGTGTTTTTCAAAGGTCTCCAGTGGCGCCCAGATGGTCTCCTGGATGTCGCGGACGTTGGCGTCGCTCACGGCTGGGGCGCTGGGGTTATCCGTCACGTAACCAACGGCGGCTTTGGCGGCGATGCGGCCCTCCGTGAAGGAGCCGGATGAGAATTTATGCGGCGCGGCGCCCACGCCGTCGCCGGCGGCGAACAGGCCGCGAATGGTCGTCATGCGGTTGTAGCCCCAGAAATAATCGCCGGTCGCGATGTCTTCGGGGCCGCTGACCCACGCGCCCGCCTCGCCGGAATGGGAACCCATGATGTAGGGCTCGGCCAATACCACTTCAGTCGGTGTGTCCTCCGGCGCTATGTTCTGCGACGCCCAGGTTAGGGCCTGGGAGATTGTCATATCTAGGAAGTCTTCCCAGGCCTCGTCACGGACCTTGTCCATCTTGGCGGGGTCGCCTTCAGCCAACTTCTGCATCGCTATGTCGGTCCGCATGTACATGGGTCCGAGGCCCTCTTTGATGTCCATGAACATCTGGTGGTTCCGGAGCGGGGTGGGTGTGGGGATGGCGGAGCCGTAGGGCTCGTACTTCTTCAGCTCGTCGGCACGGGTGACGGTATAATCTTCGCCCTTGGAGTTGAGCACTTGGGCGTGGAAGTATTGGAACCACATTCCCACTGGCCCATAACCGTCCTTGAAGCGAGTGGGCACGAATCGGTGCTCCATCTGGGTCATTTCAGTCCCTATGGGAATCATGAGACCATAGGCGGCCCCAGTGGCGAACACCGAGTACCAGACCCGCCCCATCCCCTCGCCCACTGAGCGGGGGCGAAATACGTTGGAGGCGCCTCCGCATGTGATGATGACGGCCTTGGCCCGGAAGACGTAGAACTTGTTCTCCCTCACCGCGAATCCCACCGCGCCCGCGATCTTCTGCGGGTCGTCGGCGTCGGTCAGGAGATGGGTAACGGAGACCCGCTCGAAGAGATTTTCCGGCCCGATGGCTTTCCGGGCCGGCTCGGCGGTGATGGGCTTTATCGACTCGCCGTGAATGGGTATCTGCCACCGGCCGATGCGTTGGTATTCTCCGTTGTCCTTCTTCCAGATGGGCAGGCCCCACTCCTCCAGGAGATGGACGGAGTTATCCACGTGGCGTCCCACGTCGTAGACCAGGTCTTCCCGGGCCAGGCCCATCATGTCGTTCACGACATAATTGGTGTAGTCTTCCGGGGTGTTCCAGCCGTAGCGCTGGCCCATGTAGCAGTTGATGGCGGAGAGCCCTTCTCCGGTGGCGCCGCTCCGCTCAATGACGGCCTTTTCCACCATGACAACGCGCAGGTCGCCGCTCCAATATTTGGACTCAAATGCCGCTCCGCAGCCGGACATTCCTCCTCCGATGATGAGGATGTCGCAATCGATGGTCTCCGTGGTGGGAAGTGTCAAAACAGGCGCTCCTAGTTCTTGATCGATGGGTTATCCGAAAGCCGCTATTTTGGCGATGGTAGCTTGTCAACGCCCAGCCACAGGGAGTCGCCGGCCAAGCTTTGGTTCTTGAGTTCGGTTTGCCGGTCTTCGGTGAAGCCGTCGAATAGGACCACCGAGCCAGCGGGCTTGGTCCGCGACTGGTAGGTGAACTCCAAGGTGCGCCCGTCCCGGAAGCGCACGTTCCAGCGTAGTCCGTCTTCGGTCCGGTGGGGCTGGACCTCGGCGCCCATGGGGATGAAGTCCGCATACCCCCGGACGTGAAGGGCCTCTTCCGGGCACAATTTGACGCAGGCGTAACACTCCGAGCACATCTCTGGCTCTTGATTGAATCCCTTCTTGGTGTCTTGGTCCAGGACCATCAGGTCGTTTGGGCAGATGTATACGCAAAGCGGACCCTCGTGCTCGTCCTGGCACGCGTTGCATGCGTTTGGGTCTACGTAGGTAGGCATTACCGTCCTCCTCTTGGCCGGTCTTTCACGTCGATCGTCAGCTTGATTCGCTCATAAAAAAATCCCCCGCTGTTGTTTAGCGAGGGATAAAAATTCACACTGGCTGATGCTCACTACAGGTACAACAACCCAGGGTTGGCATCGAGATGACCGGCCCCCGGTTCTCCAGATACTCCGCAGTGACAAACGCCGAGCCGTCATTGTATTTATCGGCGCATTCCCGGACGACTTCTAGTATCTCGGACCGCAAGGTGGTCGCGGCCGGCTCCTGTCCGCCATCGATGATGTTGCGGATCAGCGTGCCCGCCAGGTCCTGCTTCTGGTCGCGGTGGCCGCACAAGCCCTCGTAGGCGACCCCCTGGCACACTGGGCAGTACCACCACTCAAGGGTCAGTACGGATTTTATTCCCAGGTCTGGCAAACTTTCAAACACCTTGTGAGCCGCATAGGTCTCGTAGTAATTCCCTACGCCGGCATGGTCCCGGCCGAACATATGATGAGTGCAGCCCAGGTTTTTGCGGACGATGGCGTGGAACACGGCCTCCCGCGGTCCGGCGTAGCGCATGTCCCACATCAGCGTGGAGGTCTCATGGATGTGGGGCAGGAAGAACCCGGCCTCTCTCAGCCGGTGATGGGCCAGCACGATGGCCTCATCGATGTAATCGCCCAGTTTTTTCTCGCCGATCACAGCGCTCACAAGGATACCATCGGCTTCCGATGAAAGCAAAGCTCCCTTCATCATCCATTCGTGGCCCACGTGGGGAACGTTGCGGGTCTGGTGGGCCACCGCCTTGCTCCATCCCAATTCGGAAAAGCGCTGCCGCAACTGGCGAGGCGTTTTCCAAAATTGGTCGAAAGGCGGGTTGATGA
>JACZYV010000034.1:0-19962 GCA_022570905.1 Chloroflexota bacterium | reverse complement strand
CATGGAACGGCTGAAAGGATGGTATGACTCGCCGGAATACGCCGACCTGAAAAAACTCCGCCAGAGCGCATCCAAGGGAAACTTGATATTCGCGGATGGCGCATAACGGGCGAGAAACCCAGTCCCTGGAATAGGAAGAATGGCTACAACGAACAAAGACATAAAGAAAATCAGCCTACCGGTGGAGGGCATGACCTGCGCCGCCTGCGTGGGCCACGTGGAGAGCGCCCTGAAGGGTGTTCCCGGCGTGGTGGGCGTCTCTGTAAACCTGGCCACCGAAAAAGCATCCGTGGAATTCGCCTCCGCCGGGGTGCCGGTCCAGGCGATACAGGAGGCTGTCTCCGGCGCCGGATACAAGATTGGCACCCAATCGGCGACGCTGAACATCGGCGGCATGACCTGCGCCACCTGTGTGGGCCACGTGGAAAACGCCCTCCTGAGCGTGCCGGGAGTCGCCAAAGCCAGCGTGAATCTGGGCGTGGAAAGGGCATCGGTGGAGTTCGTGCCCGGCCTGGCCGGGCTGTCCGACCTGCAAGCGGCGGTGGAAGGGGCCGGTTACCGGGTCGAGGGCTTCAACGACTCGGGAGACCAAGAACGAGAGTTGGAGCGGCTCTCCAAGGTAAAAGAGGTCCGTGAACTGCGCAACCGTCTGGTATTGGCCGGCGCCGGCGCGATACTGCTGTTCCTTGGGACCTTCGACGCCTTTCCGTGGGTCTCCAAGTTCATGGCCCAAGGCTTCTATCCATTCCTGCTGTGGGCCTTGGCGACGCCGGTGCAGTTCTGGGCCGGCTCAAATTTCTACACCTCCGGCCTGGGCGCTCTCAGACACCGCACGGCCAACATGCACACCCTCATCGCATTGGGCACGACGGTAGCCTATGGCTACAGCGTGGCGGTGGTCCTGCTGGACGCATTCTCGCCAGGGGTGCTGGCCGATAACGGCATCGAGGCCAAGGTCTACTTCGACACCGCGGCCATCATCGTAGCCCTGATCCTGCTGGGCCGGTTCTTGGAGGCCGGGGCGCGGGGCCGCACCTCTGAAGCCATCCGGCGCCTCATCGGTCTCAGGCCCACCTCGGCGCGGGTCGTGCGTGACGGTCAAGAGGTGGACATTCCCGTGGACCAGGTCGTTCTCGGGGACATCGTATTGGTTCGTCCCGGAGAGAAGGTCCCGGTGGACGGCCTGGTGACCGAGGGTTACTCGGCGGTGGACGAATCCATGCTCACCGGCGAAAGCATGCCCGTGGAAAAGGGCCCCGGCCAGCGGGTCTACGGGGCAACTTTAAATTCCAACGGCGCCATCTATTTCGAGGCCACCCAGGTGGGAGGCGAGACGGTCCTGGCCCAGATTATCCGTCTGGTGGAGGAAGCCCAGGGCTCCAAGGCGCCCATCCAGCGGTTGGCCGACCAGGTGGCTTCCTACTTCGTTCCCGCGGTGATCGTCGCGGCGTTGGCCGCCTTCTTGTTCTGGATGCTGTTGGGCCCGGCCCCGGCATTGACCTTCTCAACTCTGGTGTTAGTCTCGGTGCTGATCATAGCCTGCCCCTGCGCCCTGGGACTGGCCACGCCCACCGCCATCATCGTGGGCACCGGCAAGGGCGCGGAATTGGGGATCCTGATCAAGCAGGCGCAAGCTCTGGAGATTGCTCACAAAGTCGATACGGTGGTCTTGGACAAGACCGGCACCCTCACCACCGGAAAGCCGGTTGTGACCGACCTGGTGGCCTCTGGGGCGCCCGGGGCTTCAGAACTGGAACTTCTGTTCCTGGCTGCATCGGCCGAGCGCGGTTCCGAGCACCCGTTGGGTCAGGCAATCGTCAAGGAAGCCCAGGACCGAGGATTGGAATTGGAGCCTGTGTCCGGGTTTCAGGCGATTCCCGGCCGGGGTATCACCGCCCAGGTGAACGGGCATACAGTCCGGTTCGGCAATCTGGCATTTATGGAGGAAGCCGGATTGCAGTTGGACGGCCTGGTGGAAAAGGCCACGGCGCTGGCGGCCCAGGGCAAAACCCCCATGTTCCTGGCCTCGGACGACACCGCCATGGGTCTGATCGCCGTGGCCGACACTGTAAAACCGGAAGCCCATGAAGGACTGGCCAAGTTGCGGCGCATGGGACTGGAAGTCGTGATGCTGACCGGCGACAACGCCCAGACGGCTCACGCAATCGCGAGGCAACTGGGCGTGGACCGGGTCGAAGCTGAGGTGTTGCCTCAGGACAAGGCCGCGGTGATCAAGAGGCTGCAGGCCGAAGGCAGGGTGGTGGCCATGGTTGGCGACGGCATCAACGATGCCCCGGCGCTGGCCCAAGCTGATGTTGGTCTGGCCATGGGCAACGGGACCGACGTGGCCATGGAGTCGGCGGACATCACCTTGATGCGCAGCGACGTGAACAGCGTGGCCACGGCTTTGATTCTGAGCCGGCAGACGATCCGGACCATCAAGCAGAACCTGTTCTGGGCCTTTTTCTACAACGTGATGCTGATTCCCGTGGCCGCCGGCGTCCTCTATCCCGTCTTCCAGGGAGTCGGCGGCGTGCCGGGCAGCCTGGAATTCTTCTTTGGGGAGCAGGGTTTCTTGAATCCGGCCCTGGCCGCCTTGGCCATGGCGTTCAGCTCGGTAACCGTGGTTACCAATTCCCTGAGACTGCGTCGGGCCAAGGTCTGACCGGCTTTAGAGGGCGTATTCGGAGGAAATGACGATGGCGACAGCGATCGACCCAGTCTGCAAGATGGATGTGGACACCGACAACCCGCCCGGTGGGCAGAGCGAACACCAGGGCACGGAATACTACTTCTGCGCGCCCGGCTGCAAGGTTGTCTTCGACAAGGAGCCGGAGAAGTATCTATCCGAAGAGAGTGCTGAGGCTGAGGATGGCGGCCACGGCCATGACCATGACCATGACCACGGCGGACATCACCAGGCCGTAAGCAAGCCCGGGTTCTTCGCCCGGCTGTTCGGCAAGAAGTAATACCCGGCGGCTATCAAGACCTGGCGTACCCGCTGTTGGGTCCTTCGACAGGCTCAGGATGAGCGGGGGATCAGTGTGACTTCTTCCAAGAGAGATGGCCTCAAACCCGCCTCAACACGCATCGATGAGATTCCTGATTTGCAGGACGCCAGCCGCATCTAGGTGAAACTAACCGATGCTTTTTTCTTCCGCATCAACATTCCTTCTGGAGAGGCAGAGAACCAGTCCCTTCCCCCTCGCAAGAGCGTTGCCTCAAAACTGTCATTCTGAGGCGTTCCCGACGCGTCGGGAAAGAATCTCGTTGCTAAAATACCAGCACTGTTCGAGGGCAAAGAGACCCTTCTCCCGACTGCGGTCGGAATCAGGGTGACAGAGGGAAGCGCATATGCAGCAAGACCACCGGCCAATTTACTTTTGAGGCAAAGCCCCTCGCAAGGGGGAAGGTTAGGATGGGGGCGTTGCGCCCCTAGGCCGAAGCGCCGTGGCAGCGTTTGTACTTCTTGCCGCTGCCGCAGGGGCAGCGAGCGTTTCGTCCCACCTTTTCTATACCACCCACCGGGCCTGAACCGCGCTGGGCGTCGTTGATCGCCTTCATGGGACTTTCCTGCTTGGCGGCCGGACGGCGCCGGGCCCCCTGGGTGGGTTGCTCGGTGAGCGACGCGTGAAATATGGTGTGAATCACCTCGGCCTCGATCCCGGCCTGCAGTTCTCCGAACATCTTGTGGCCTTCCGACCGGTACACGACCAGCGGGTCCCGTTGGCCGTAGGCTTGCAGTCCGACTCCGGTGCGCAGGTTCTCCAAGGCTGTTAGGTGCTGTACCCAGTGGGTGTCGATGGCCCGCAGGAGTAGCAAGCGCTCCACGGTCCGCATCTGTTCTTCGCCCAGGTCTTGTTCCCTCGCCTCGTAGACCGTCTCGGCGAAAGCGTCCAATATCTCCGATATCTGGTCCCGCTCCCACTGGTAGATCTGGTCCTCGGTGGACAATTCCGGGGGCAGGGGGCAGATCTGGCCGAGCTCGTCGATCAGGCCGCCGGGGTTCCAGTCGTCGATGTGTTTTCCCGGCAGATGATGGTCGAGCGCACTCACGAATGCCCGGCGCAGCATCTCGATAAATTTGAGCTTCAGCGACTCTCCATTGAGGGCCTCATGGCGGTCCTGGTAGATGATCTCCCGCTGTTTGTTCAGAACGTCATCATAGTTCAGCAGGTTTTTTCGCATGTCGAAGTGGTAGCCTTCCACTTTGACTTGGGCGCTGCCGATGGACTTGGTGATGATTCGGTTCTCCACTGGGGTCTCTTCGTCCAGTCCGGTCCAGCTCATCACCGTCTTGATGCGTTCGCCGCCGAACCGCCGCATCAGTTCATCTTCCAAGGAAACGTAGAACTGGGAACTGCCCGGGTCGCCCTGGCGTCCGGCGCGGCCCCGCAACTGGTTGTCGATGCGGCGGGCGTCGTGGTGCTCGGTGCCGATGACGTGCAGGCCGCCCAGCTCCACCACCTTGTTGTGCTCTTCCTCCCAGTCGGCCCGGCTGGTTTCGCTGCCTCCCAGCACAATGTCGGTGCCGCGGCCGGCCATGTTGGTGGACACGGTAACAGAGCCGAGACGGCCGGCCTGGGCGACGATTGCGGCCTCATGCTCGTGGTTCTTGGCGTTCAGGACCTGATGGGGGACGCCCCGCTTTTTCAGGCGGTCGCTCAGGTACTCCGAATCTTCGATGGATGTGGTGCCGATGAGGACAGGCTGGTTTCGGTCGTATAATTTGGCGATGTCTTCGGTGACGACGTTCCATTTCCCATCTTCAGTCTGAAAAACCAGGTCTGAGCCGTCTGCCCGGACCATAGGCAGGTTGGTGGGCACCGCCACGACCTCCAACCCGTAGATCTTATAGAACTCGTCAGACTCGGTAAGGGCAGTACCGGTCATGCCGGCCAATTTTTTGTACAGGCGGAAGTAGTTCTGGAGGGTGATGGTTGCGTAGGTGATGCTCTCCCGCTGCATCTTGACGCCCTCTTTGGCTTCCACCGCTTGGTGCAGTCCGTCGGACCAGCGCCGGCCGGGCTGCAAACGTCCGGTGAACTCATCGACGATGACTACTTCGCCGTCCTTAACCACGTAGTCTTTGTCTCGTAGCTTCGTGATCTCGGCGGTCAGCGCGTTCTCCATGTAGTGGACCTGATGGTAATTCTCCGGGTCGTAGAGGTTGTCGGTTTTGGTCCACTTCTCCATCTTGGAGATACCCACTTCGGTCAGGCCGATGGACTTGGTGCGATCGTCGATGGTGAAATCGGTTTCCTCTTCGAGCCTGGTGACCAGCTTGGCGAAGCTCTGGTATAGCTGCACCGGCTCATCGGCCGGCCCGCTGATGATCAGAGGGGTCCGGGCTTCGTCGATGAGAATGTTATCGACTTCGTCCACGATGGCGAAGTTCAGTTCCCCCTGCACCCGGTTGGCCTCATCCAGCGCCATGTTGTCCCTTAGGTAGTCGAAGCCGAATTCGTTGTTGGTACCGTAGGTGATATCGGCCTTGTACGCCTCCGGGCGCGAGACAGCCCGGAGAAACTCCATGCCGTTGGGAGCCTCGGTCACTTCGGGATCATAGATGTAGCTTGCATCGTGTTGCAGGCACCCAACCGTCAGGCCCAGGGCATGATAGATCGGGCCCATCCAAACTGGGTCGCGTCGGGCCAGGTAGTCGTTCACAGTGACCACGTGGACACCTTTGCCTTCCAGGGCGTTGGTGTAGACGGCCAGCGTGGCAACCAGAGTCTTGCCTTCGCCGGTCTTCATCTCGGCGATCTGACCTCGGTGCAGGACCATTCCGCCCAGGAGCTGCACGTCGTAATGGCGTTGTTTGATCCCGCGCCGGGCGGCCTCCCTCACGGCGGCAAAGGCTTCTGGAATGATGTCGTCGAGGTCTTCTTCGCCGGCCAGCCGGGACCGGAACTCCTCGGTCTTCGCCCGGAGCTCATCGTCGGTCATCTTCTGAAATTCAGGCTCGAACTCGTTGATCTCTTCGACGATGGGAGATAGTTTCTTGAGGGCTTTTACGTTGGGGTCGCCAAGCACTTTTTGGAGAACGGAAACCATGGGCGATTGGACCTCTTTGGACTGTAGATTGGCGCCGTGGCCGGGCGGATGAATAGCGGGCGCCGGCCAGAGCGCCGCCGATGGTCTTTGAAGCCGGCACAGGCGGCTCAAAACCAATTATATTGTATCTAAAGCCCACTAGGGATGCACGCCCCGTCTGGGTCGTGGTCTCCCGATTGCCAGCTTTGTATATCGATCGATCGGACGGAGGATTCTTCGGTTCACGCCTCAGAATGAGAGAGCTTCGGTGGTGCTTCTCCCATTAGACATCCGTCACCGGCCGCATACCGCCGATGAATTCCTTTAGGCTGGAGCCGCCGGACCGGCGCATCCACTCTTGAAGCTCGCTCAAGATACGCCAGGGCGCGGACAGCCCCACCAAGTTGGCGCTGCCTATCTGTACGGCGGAGGCGCCCGCCAGGATGTATTCGGCTGCATCCTCGCCTGAGAAGATGCCCCCAACACCTATGATTGGCACGTTGACCTCATTCGACACCTGGTAGACGAGGGCCAAAGAGATGGGGCGCAGACCCGGCCCGGAGAGACCGCCGGTGATATTACCCAAAACCGGTTGGCGGGATTGGGTGTCGATCCGCATGGCCGGTATCGTGTTGCAAATCGTTAAAGCATCGGCCCCGGCGTCGACAGCCGCGCGGGCGATCTCCGTGATGTTGGGAACGTTGGGCGCCAGTTTGGCCAGTAATGGAAGGTCCGTGTTGGACCTGACCGCCGCCACTGCCTGCGCGGTGAGGCTGGCACTGTGGCTGAAAAGCGACTGGTCTTCCAAATTTGGGCAACTGAGGTTGAGTTCGATGCCCTGGAACCCGGTCGCCTGGTGGGCCATGGCGGCCATCTGTCCAAACTGTTCGACGGAATCGGAGGAGAAGCTGAGAAGGATCGTGGCGTTCCAACGGGACCAGCCGGGTGTCACGTCGCGCAATGCCGTTTCGATACCGGGGTTGGTGAGGCCGATGGAGTTAAGGAAGAGCAGGTCGCCAGCATCCCAGCCCTCTCGGTAGGACTGTGGGTGCCACCGGGGCTCCGGGTTGCCTTCCAACGGCTGCCAGGTGACCGTCTTGGGGACCACTGCGCCCAACTGACCCAGGTCCATGTCATCGGTGATGCCCCTGCCGTAACCGTCGTAACCGAAGGTCCCGGAGGCAATCATCACCGGGTTGGCCAGCCGCAGATGATGAGGGTTATTAGGGGCCAGATCTACAGATAGGTCCAGCCCTTGAGCAGGCTCCGGTCTATTCGTCTCCCTCACCGTCTGTGGCGATGCTTGATTCGTCGGTCCCCTCCGCATCCTCTTCTCCCAAGGCCGGACCTGCACCGTTGCCGCCTTCTTGGCTGAGGCCGTTGGTGCTGAGTTCGGCGGTCTCGGCTAGATCCAGATCGCCTGGCTCGTCATCGTCTTCGTCAAGCTCGCCCTCCGTGGGCTCCATCTCGTCCTCTTTTTCGTTAAGCTCGCCTTCCGGAGCTTCAGCCTCGCGGCCGTCTTCACCAAGCTCGTTGTCCGGGGCGTCTGCATCCCCGTCTACCACTTCAGCCTCTTCAACGACAATTTCCGGAAGGTCCGATTCCGTCACCGAGTCTTTACCGTTGCCGCCATCGGTAAAGATATTGGGTTCCGCAGCGCCATTGTCCTCGCTGGGTTTCTTGTCGAAGGCGCCGCCGGGAGCGCCGGCGGAAGCGCCGGTGGCGCCCAACCATCCACCGGGGGACACCGCGGCAATCTCCGGCACCGGTTTGGGTTTCAGCAACTCCTCCATGCCGGGTATCTCGACCCGTGCTGGGATGAGCCTGCCGATGATGACGTTCTCCTTCAGTCCTTGAAGCCAGTCCTGCGCCCCGCTCACCGCCGCCTGGGTCAGCACCCTGGTGGTCTCCTGGAATGAGGCCGCGGACAGGAAACTGTCGGTAAGCAGAGATGCCCGGGTTATGCCAAGGAAGACCTGCTTGGCAGTGGTGGGTTCGCCACCCTCGGCCAGCACCTTGGCGTTCTGTTCTTGGAACACGAATTTGTCGACCATTTGGCCTGGGATGTAATCCGAGTCCCCGGCGGACTCCACCTGAACGCGGCGGAGCATCTGCCGGAGGATTATCTCGATGTGCTTATCGTGGATCGCCACACCCTGGGACTGATAGACCTTTTGGACTTGGTTCACCACGTAACTTTGCAGGTCATCCTTGCCGCGGATGTGGAGGATGTCGTGGGGGTTCAGCGGTCCGCTGATCAGCGGGTCGCCGGCCCGGACCATATCGCCGTCCTTGACCAGCAGGTACGAAGAGGCGAGGATCAGGTGCTCCCGGACATCAACATCGTCCCAAACGATGGAGATTACCCCTGAGTCGATCTCAACTCGGCCTCCGATGTTGGCGACAACTTGTTCGATTGGTTCGCCATCATCGGAATTAGCTGCTTCGACGGCTGCTTCAGCAGCTTTCTTGATGGCGGCCTTGGATTTCCTGCCCTTGAGCGCAGGCATGCTCGTTGCCAGGACCATTCCTGGCTCCACAGTCTCGCCCTCATCCACCAGTATCACGCCCCCCTCTGGGGCTAGGTAGTCCTCGCGGAACTCCTCCCGGCTGATCAAACGCAGGCGGCGGCCCTCTTCGTCCGCCTCCAGTTCCACCACACCGTCAATCTCGGCCATAATGGCCGCGCCTTTGGGCACTCGGGCCTCGAAAAGTTCCTCTACTCTGGGCAGACCGCTGGTGATGTCCAGACCGGCGATGCCGCCGGTGTGGAACGTCCGCATGGTTAACTGGGTCCCAGGCTCGCCGATGCTTTGGGCGGCTATGATGCCGACGGCCTGCCCTACCTTCACCGTTAGTCCGGTGGCCTGCAGCAGGCCGTAGCAGGCCTGGCAGATGCCGCGGTGGCATTCGCAATTCAGCGGTGAGCGGACCGGCACTTCTCTGATCCCGGCATCGACCAGGACCTGACCGATCTCCAAGTCAATCTTCTGGTTGCGCTCAAGGAGGATCTCGCCGGTCTCGGGATGGGCTACCGGCGCAGCGGCCAGCCTACTGTTGATTCGCTCCGGCAGGGTTTTACCGGTCTCGTCTTCGGGACGCGGGGTGACCCAATAGGCGTTGATGGTCCCGCAGTCTTCCTCTACTATGATCATTTCCTGGGCGATATCAATCAGCCTCCGGGTCAGGTAACCGCTGTCGGCGGTCCTGAGCGCGGTGTCGGCCAGACCTTTCCGAGCCCCGTGGGTGGAGATGAAATACTCCAAGGCGGTCAGGCCCTCGCGGAAACTGGACTTGATGGGCAGATCGATGATACGTCCCTTGGGGTTGCTCATCAGGCCGCGCATCCCGGCCATCTGTTTGATCTGGGAGATGTTGCCCTTGGCGCCCGAGACGGCCATCACCGCGATGCCGCCGTAGTTGGGTAGTTCTTCTTCCACAAATTCGGTGACCTTGTCGGACGCCGCGGTCCAAGCGACTACGGTTTTCTCGTAGCGTTCCTCCTCGGAGATAAGGCCCGACAGGAACTGGTCTTCAAATCCGTTCACCAGTTCGGTAGTTTCTTCCAAGACTTGTGGTTTCTTGGCGGAAACCTGGATGTCATTGATCGCGATCGTGATGCCCGACGATGTGGCGTAGTGGAATCCCAGGTCTTTGATGCTGTCCAATACCTCGGCGGTTTCCTCGTGAGTGAGGGTTTTGTACAGTTCGGCCGTCAGGTCCTTCAGGGCTCCCCGGTCCATCAAGGTGTTTTTGAATCCGATCCGCTCGGGCAGTATCTCGTTGAAGATCATGCGGCCCAGAGTGGTTTCCAGCCATTCGCCGTCATGATAGCGCACCTCCCGAACGTGGATGGGAGCGTGCAGGTCGATGAGGTCAGACGCATGAGCGATGCGGGCCTCGTCGAAGTCGTTGAATCTCTTGCCGGCGCCCTCGCTTTTCTCCCGGATCTCCGTCAGGTAGAAGCAGCCCATCACCATATCCAGGGTGGGCGCCACCAGCGGCTCTCCGGATGCGGGCGACAGCATATTGTGTGTGCTGAGCATGAGTTCTTTGGCTTCTAGCACCGCCATCCGCGACAGGGGTACGTGGACCGCCATCTGGTCGCCGTCGAAGTCCGCGTTGAAAGCGGAACAGACCAACGGGTGAATCTGGATGGCGTTGCCCTCGATGAGGACCGGCATGAATGCTTGGATGCCCAGCCGGTGCAGAGTGGGGGCTCGGTTGAGGAGCACGGGACGGTCTTTGATCACGTCTTCCAAGATGTCCCAGACCTCTCCCCTGGCCCGCTCGACCATGCGCTTGGCGTTTTTGATGTTGGGCGCTATGCCCAGGATCACCAGGCGGTGCATGACGAATGGCTTGAACAACTCAAGGGCCATGCGTTTTGGCAAACCGCACTGGTCCATCTTGAGTTCGGGCCCCACCACGATGACGGAGCGCCCGCTGTAGTCTACCCGCTTGCCCAGCAGGTTCTGGCGGAAACGTCCTTGCTTGCCGCGCAGCAGGTCGGACAGGGACTTTAGCTTGTGGTTATGGCTGCCCTGGATGGGGCGGCCACGGCGGCCGTTGTCGATCAGCGCGTCGACGGCCTCCTGCAGCATTCTTTTTTCGTTGCGGATTATGATTTCTGGAGCTCCCAGAGACATGAGCCGCTTCAACCGGTTGTTCCGGTTGATCACCCGGCGGTAGAGGTCGTTCAGGTCGCTGGTGGCGAACCGGCCGCCATCCAATTGCACCATGGGGCGCAACTCGGGAGGCAGGACGGGCAGCACCGTGATAATCATATCTTCAACACGGTTGCCGCTTTTGCGGAAGGCCTCCACTACACGGAGACGTTTGATGGCTTTTTTCCGGCGTTGACCGGATGTGGAATGCATCTCATTGACCAGTTGGTCTCTGAGCGCTTCCAGGTTGATGGTTTTAAGGATGGCCAAGATGGCTTCGGCGCCCATGTTCGCTTCGAACACATCGCCATAGGCCTCTTTCAGTTGCCGGTAGCGGGTCTCGGCGATGAGCTTGTGGATCCGGAGGTCTTCGAGTTCGTCGATGGCGGCTTTGAACTGCTCATCCAATTGACCTTCTTCCGTGGCCAACTGATCGGCTATGGCATCAATCTCAACTTGGATGGCGACCGGATCCATCTCCACTTCCGGCTCTTCGAGCTGAACTGGAGCGTCATCTTCGTCACCGGCGCCTTCCGGCGCCTCCGCGGCTGCTTCAGCGGCAATATCTTCGACTGCGTCTTCGGCAGCGGATTCCGTGGCGTCTTCGCCGGACGCTTCATCAGAGTCTTCTTGGGCGGGTTCATCCGCCGTTGCCAAACTGCCATTCAGGCGGGCTTTCAGTGCGTCGGTCCGGGCCTCGGCCTGCCGGCGCGCCTTCTTCAATTCCAGGTCGAACTTGGCATGCTCCAACTCAATGGCTTCCAGACGCACGTCTTCGTCCACCGCCACTATGATGTGCTGGGCGAAGTAGAGCACCCTTTCCAGGTTCCTGGGAGACAGGTCCAAGAGGAGACCCAGCCGACTGGGCGTGGTCTTGCTGAACCAGATGTGGGCCACGGGCGCTGCCAGCCGAATATGGCCCATGCGTTCACGGCGCACCTTGGACCGTGTGACCTCGACACCGCAACGGTCGCAGATCACGCCGCGGTAGCGGATGCGTTTGTATTTGCCGCAGAAGCACTCCCAGTCCTTGGTGGGGCCGAACAGCCTCTCACAGAAGAGACCATCCTTCTCCGGGCGCAAGGTGCGGTAGTTGATCGTCTCAGGCTTGGTTACCTCGCCGTGAGACCAGTTAAGTATCTGTTCAGGGGATGCAATGGAGATGCGGATAGAGTTGAAGTTAGTGCCTGTGGTGGATTCCGCCCTATCTACCATTCTGACCATTAAATCGACTCCAGCGCCTGGAATAAATCGGTTTCATCTGAGATGCCCTGGCTGTGGGGAGGCGGTTTTTTCTCGTTCAACAACTCAACGGCCAGGCCCAAGCTCTGGAGCTCCTTGAGCAGGACGTTGAACGACTCTGGCACACCCGGCTGGCCAATGGGCTCACCCTTGACTATCGCCTCGTAGGCTTTTACGCGTCCGGCCACGTCGTCAGACTTGACCGTCAGCACTTCTTGCAGGTTGTACGCCGCGCTGTAGGCTTCCAGCGCCCAGACTTCCATCTCACCGAAGCGTTGTCCGCCGAACTGGGCCTTTCCGCCCAACGGCTGCTGGGTAATCATGGAATAGGGGCCGGTGGACCGCGCGTGAATCTTGTCTTCCACCAGGTGGATGAGCTTCAACATATAGATGCTGCCCACGGTGACCAACTGGTCGAAATTCTCTCCGGTGCGTCCGTCGCTGAGCTCGAACTTGCCGAAGGTGGGTGGCGCGATGCGCCGTTCACGGTGCACTTTGAGGGCGGCCTGACGCATCTCTTCCAGGGTCATTTCCTTGGCATCGACGTCGGCTTCATCGGTAAGCCACATGCGAAGACAGGCTTCTTGAGCGGCGCCGAATTCCTTGTCGTCGAAGATCTTCCTGGGGTTGTAACCCTTCTCTTCCAGCCAACGGTCCACCTGAGGGTAATCGATCACGGGAGAGCCGTCGATCGGTCCAATAGACGTGGCGCCTGCTTGCTCGGTGAACCACACGCGGGCCAGGGCATCTTCAATGGCCTGGTCTCCGGCGCCATCGAAAACGGGGGTGTTGGCGCGGAAGTTCAGGCCACGGGCGGCCCAGCCCAAGTGGGTTTCCAGCACCTGACCCAGGTTCATCCGCGAGGGAACACCGATGGGGTTCAAGATGATGTCCACCGGCGTGCCGTCGGCCATATAGGGCATGTCCTCTTCCGGCAGTATCCGGGCGACCACACCCTTGTTGCCGTGGCGGCCGGCCATCTTATCTCCAACGGAGATCTTCCGCGTTTGGGCGATCCAGACCCTGACGGCTTGGTTCACACCCGGCGACAGGTCGTCTTTGTTTTCGCGGTTCAATACCTTGACCTCGATAATCTTGCCCCGTTCCCCGTGGGGCACGCGCAGAGAGGTGTCTTTAACGTCCCGGGATTTCTCGCCGAAGATGGCGCGCAGGAGCTTTTCCTCCGCGGTCAATTCGGTCTCACCCTTGGGAGTAACCTTGCCCACCAGGATGTCTCCGGGGCCAACGTCGGCTCCGACGCGGATGATGCCGAGTTCGTCCAGGTCGCGTAAACTGGTCTCCCCAACGTTGGGGATATCCCTCGTGATCTCTTCGGGACCCAACTTGGTCTCGCGGGCCTCCATCTCATGTTTTTCGATGTGTATTGAGGTGAAGTAATCGTCGCGGTACAGCCGTTCGCTGACGATGATGGCGTCTTCGTAGTTGTACCCTTCCCAGGACATGAACGCCACCAGCACGTTCTGGCCCAAGGCCAGCTCACCGTGGTCGGTGGAGGAGCTGTCGGCCAAGACGGCGCCGACCTCCACCACGTCGCCCTTGGTGGCTATGGGCCGCTGATCGAAGCAGGTGCCCTGGTTGGTACGGGAGAACTTGATGACGGGGTGCGAATGCTCCTCTCCATCTTCGTCGGTCACGACGATCTCACGGCCGGTGACTGAAGTCACCACGCCGCTGGCTTGGGATAAGATCAACTGTCCGCTGTCCCTTGCCACCCGGCTTTCGATGCCGGTGCCTACCACGGGCGCCTGCGGCCGCAGCAAAGGCACGGCCTGACGCTGCATGTTTGACCCCATCAGGGCCCGGTTGGCATCATCATGCTCCAAGAAAGGAATCAGCGCCGCCGACACGCTCATGATCTGCATGGGCGAAACGTCCATGTAATCGATCAGATCAGCAGATTCCAGGGTGTAATTCTCGCCAACCCGGAGCTCAACGCGGTCCTGGGCAAACTGGTTCAGGTGGTCCAATTGCGCGTTGGCCTGGGCTACCCGGAAGTCCTCTTCCTGATCGGCCGATAGATAGATGATGTCGTCATCGCCGGTGGCGACAAAAGGCTGAACGGCTATTATCGTGCCCTTGGGCAGCTGCTTCAGGGCGTTCATCTTGTTGGCTCCGATCGCCCTGCCCTTGCCCACGATCGTCTTGCCGTCTTTGTCCAGCACGGCTTGGGTGACTGTCCGGCCTTTCAGGTCGTCAGAGTCATTGGGGAGGGTCTTGTACACCTTCCTATAAGGAGACTCAATGAAGCCGTAAGGATTGATCCTGGCAAAAGACGCCAAAGAACTGAGCAAGCCGATGTTGGGGCCTTCCGGCGTCTCGATGGGACAGATCCGGCCATAGTGGGAGAAGTGAACATCCCGCACATCGAATCCCGCCCGCTCCCTGGATAGGCCTCCCGGCCCCAGGGCGGATAGACGCCGCTTGTGGGTCAATTCAGCCAGAGGGTTGGTCTGGTCCATGAACTGGGATAGCTGGGACCCGCCGAAGAACTCCCTCACCGCGGCCACCACGGGCCGGATGTTGACCAGCCCTTGAGGTGCGGCGGCTTCGGGGTCCACCAAGGTCATCTTTTCTTTAACCATCCGCTCCATCCGGAGCAGTCCCACGCGGACCTGGTTCTGGACCAGTTCTCCCACCGCTCTGACGCGGCGGTTGCCCAGGTGGTCGATGTCGTCGGGACGGCCCTCACCCTGGTTGATGCGAATCATGGTGCGGATAACGGAGACAACGTCGTCCAAGCTCAGGGTCATGAGGTCGTTATTGATGGCCTGTCCGAGCCGGCGGTTCAACTTGTAGCGGCCCACGCGGCCCAGGTCGTACCGGCGGGGACCGAAGAACAGATTCCGGATCAGGGTCCGGGAGTTCTCCAAACTGGGCGGTTCACCCGGCCGCAGGCGGCGGTAGAACTCGATCTGGGCGGCCGCTATCCGCCGTGCGGCGTCACTGTCAAAATCCTTGTCTTCGTGGAACCACTCCCACAGGGAGCGGAGATCATCTTCCTTGAAGTTCAGGTCCTTGGGTTCGAGGACAGGGTCCTTATCCAAGGTAGTCTGCATGTAGTGGTGGTTCTCGTCAGTGTAGATATCGGAGAACAACTTCATCATCTCGTTATCGTCCGCCACGCCCAGAGCGCGGAGGAAAATAGACGCCGAGACCTTGCGCTTCCGGTCTACCTTGACCGAGATGATGTCCTTGGAACTGGTCTCAAACTCAAGCCAAGCGCCCCGGGAGGGTATCAGCTTGGCGGAGCAGAGGTTGCGGTTGCTGATGGCGTTCCGCTCCAAGACAAAGTAGATCCCCGGCGAGCGGACCAATTGGCTCACCACGACGCGCTCCGCACCATTGATGATAAAAGTGCCGTTGCCGGTCATCATGGGGATGTCGCCCATGAAGATCTCTTGTTCCTTGATCTCGCCGGTCTCTTTCATCACCAGGCGGGTTTTCACATAAAGGGGCTGGGAGTAGGTGATCTCCCGCTCCTTACTCTGTTGCGGCGTGTATTTGGAGTCACGGAAGTAATGCTCAAGGAAATGCAACTCGTATTTATTGCCGGTGTAATCGGCGATCGGAGAGATTTCCTTATAAACTTCGGTCAACCCCTCAGATTTGAGCCATTCCCAAGATTGAATCTGACTTTGAATCAGATTTGGGATTTCGAGAATCTGAGGAATCTTGGCATAGGACTTGACTTCGGGCAGTTGCGTAGGCTGCCCTTTAAGAGCAGGAGACAAAGCCATTTACGATTCTCCTTAACGTGAGTGGACGCGATTGGCCGGGCGGCCTGATGTTAGGGGCGCGCACGTATGCGGCGGGGGTGATTGCTGGGGAGGACTAACAACACGTGTGGTGAACGAATCCGTCACATGAGGCATAGCACTAGTAAACCTAAATTATACAAGTATTCAACCCAATGTCAACGTAATTGCCCCAGACCTTCGGCGATTTGCACCGATTGAGTCCTGGGTCTATTTTTTTGCCTTGCCATTGCCCTTCAAATTGGTTGTGGGATGGGCTATCATCCGAGGGTGCTATAGTCCCAGGACTTCAGTATCTAGTTATATGCCCATCAGCATACATTGATTGGATTGCACGCTGCGTAGTGACAATGGGGCGCCCGCTTCTGGGGCTGGCCATAGAACCTGCCGGCGCGGCCATCGCTTAGGACTGAATGGCAAACTTTAGCCTCAAACCTTCCGACTTGGTGATCGCCGGCCGCCCGGTCCATTATGCTTGGGTGATCGTGGCGGTTGGCGCCGTCATGCGGTTGTTCAGCTCCTCCTTCCGCTCCTCTTCCAGTATCCTCATCCCCCGTTTGGTAGATGCCTTCGGCTGGTCCTATGGCGCTGTGGGATTGGGGTTCGCCATCCAGTGGATCGTATCCGGGATGTTTGGCCCCACCGCCGGATGGCTGGGCGACCGTTATGGGGTCCGCTGGACCATGAGATTGGGCGCGGTCCTGTTCATCGTTGGCATGGTGCTAACCGGAATGATGCGGGAGCTGTGGCAGTTCTATCTGTTCTTCGGCGTGATCCTCAGCATTTCCATGGGCATATTCCAAGTGCCCCTGACCGCCGCCGTTACCCTGTGGTTCCGAAAACACTTGGGCGTCGGCATGGGGCTGCTCCAGGGTTCGCAGGGTATTGGCCCATTGATCGCGGTGCCCCTGATGCTGCTGATAATCTACCTCTTCGGTGGCGGGATCGACGGCCTGCGGGCGGCGTTCTGGATCCCTGGTATCTTGGGTGGCGCCGTCATTCTGGGGATGGTCCAATTCTTCTACAACGAGCCGGCCGCGATCGGCGTTCGGCCCTTGGGCGCCCCGCAGAGCGAGCCAATCAAGGCGGTACAAACCGGAAAGGTCGCCAAGGTCCGTACTCAGGTGTTCCTCAAACAGGCCCAGCGAACGGGCGCTTTCTGGAATCTGATCGGCATCCATTTCTGGGGCTGTGCCGGACACGCCATCATCCTGGTTTACCTGGTCGCCATGGCCGAAGACGAGGGCGTCTCCGCCGGACTCGCGGCAGGCGCCTTTGTAACCCTCTCGGTCACCAGCAGCATCACGCGGTTCGCCGTGCCTGTTATCGCCGACCGAATGGGGAGTAAACCGGCTATGGCGGGCTGTTTCTTCTTACAGGTTGCGCCAATCTTTTTGTTGTTCATCGCCCATGACCCGTGGCAGTTCTATCTGTTCGCCGTGCTCTTCGGCATCGGTTTCGGCGGAGAGATGAGTGCGTTTCCAATCATCAACCGCCAGTACTATGGCAGCGGTCCCATCGGCACCACTTATGGGTATCAAATGATGGGCGCCGGTGTCGGTATGGCCGCGGGAGCCCTGATCGGCGGTCAACTACGGGATATCACCGGCAACTTCGACGCCACGATGGGACTCTCGTTGGTGCTGAGTCTGATCGGGGTGTTCAGCATCATGATGTTGCCCACGACCAAGAAAGAGCTGCTGCCCAACTGGGAAGACCAATTGCCCGAAGCCTCCCCATCGGAGCCGGCCCACGTCCACGCGGGCGACGATTAGCGCAACCCGGTTTCTTCCTCCCCTGCGGCGTGATTGGTTGGTTTCCTACCGCGTTTTGTCCCGGCGGTCCCCCATAATACCGTGCCTCCGCCTATGTGCTAAACTCCGTTATCGAGTCTAAGTAAGCTCGAATCGCCGGAGTCGTTGGATCAATTGGAGGGCGCGATAATGCTGGACCTGGTCATCAGAGGCGGACAAGTTGTAACTCCCATGGGAGTCGGCGAATGGGACATCGCCGTGCAAGGAGAAAAGATCGTGGCGGTGGCCGCTCCGGGCGCTCTACCCGATGAGGTCGGCCGTGTGATAGACGCCACCGGCATGGTGGTGGTTCCCGGCGGTATCGAGCCCCATGCCCACATATCCGCGCCCATAATGGGTCACGGCGACCTCAAGACAGCCCCTCCGGAAGAGGTGAGCCGCGCCGCCCTGATCGGCGGCACCACCATGTTGATGGACTTCGCCATCCAGTACCCGGGCATCGACATCCCCCAGGCGATCAGGGAAAGGACTGAGGTCTGGCAGGGTAATTCCTACTGCGATTACGCCCACCATCTGATGCTATTGGGGGCCATACCTCCGGAGATCCTGGGCTCTCTCCACGAGGCGGTGGAGGACGGGTTCCCCAGCATCAAGATATTCACCACGAATATCCGGCCTCCCGCCACCACCGGCGAACCGCGCATGGTGGGGACCGGCCACCTCCACGACCTGATGGAGGAGGTCCAACGGATGAACGCCATGCTGCTGGTCCACTCGGAGGACGACGATATGGTGCAGCACATGTACGAGAAGTTGGCCAGGACCGAACAGACCGAGTGGTACAACATGCACCTGGTCCACAGCGCCGAGTCGGAGGATGTTTCCTTCCGGCGAGTGCTCCGGGTCGCCGAATGGACCGGCGCTCCGGTCTACTTTGTCCATGTCAGCGCCACCCAGGGACTCCAGGCCATCTTGGAGGCACGGTCGAACGGCCGGCCGGTCTTCGGCGAGACCCTCCACAACTACTGCTGCTTCAGTTCCGACAATTACAAGGAAGAGAACGGCATGAAGTACCACACCTACCCGTCGTTGAAGTCGGAAGCCGACCGCCAGTCCCTATGGGACGGGATCGTGAACGACGGTCTCAGCACCATGGCCACCGATGAATACTGCACATCTTGGGAGACCAAGATCGCGGGCCGCACGGTCTCGGACGTAACCGGAGGCCATAACGGGGCCGAAGCCCGCATGGGCGTGACCTACAGCGAGGGCGTCTCCCGCCGGGGTATGTCCCTGCAGCGGTTCGTGGACGTTACTTCGGCCAACGCGGCCAAGATCATGGGCTTATATCCTCGCAAAGGAGTGTTGGCGCCGGGCAGCGACGCCGATATCACGCTCATCGACACCAATTTCAAGCGCAAGCTGACCATGGATGACTTCCACATCTCCGACTACAGTATCTGGGAAGGGTTCGAGGCCGACGGCTGGCCGGTGACCACCCTCCTCCGTGGCAACGTGGTGGTGGATAACCGGGAGTTCAAAGCCGCCCCCGGCAGCGGCCAATTCATCCCCCGAAAGGTGGACGCCGCCGTAACCAACCGCCCGATAGCCTAGCCAACTAGAACATTAGCCAGCCAATCACCGGGAGGAAACAGATGACAACGTCGAATAGCACAACAGAAGCCATGCGGGAGCGGCTCCGCAAACTGATTCCCCAGGGCGGGAAAGACGGCCCCACTCAAGGGGTGAACCACATAGCGGTCTTCGCCAAGGACCTGGAAGCAACCGCCAAGTTCTACTCGGAGATCATGGATATGCCGGTTGTAAGCGTTGCCCCAAACCGGGATTCGGAAGAGTCGACCCACATGAATGTTGCGATTGGAAACGGGATGCGCCTTTCCTTCTTTGATTTTCCCCACGTGCCTCGTCTTCAGAAGAAGGCGCCCGAAGGCGTGGGCAACGTGATGCACATCGCCCTTCCGATAGCCAGGAACATCTTTACGGAGATCAAAGAGCGGTGTGACCGGAACAAGATCAAATATCAGGAAGGTGGAGGGGCGATCTACGTTAAAGACCCCAACGGCCTGGCCATCGAGTTGATGCCTTACGATTAATTACTGGCGCTCGGGTAATCACAACCGTAGGCGCGGGTTTCGAACCCGCCTGAGTGGCCGTAAACCCAGTTTTGCCGGCTAAGACGTTCGTGGGCGCGACATGCTTCTTCCTTGCGGCATCTTCGATCCGACAACCACGGCGGCAAAGTAAAAGGGCGGGTTAAAAACCCGCGCCTACGTGTTATCCGATAATGTGACCGGTCCACCTCCATTCCGCTCGCCCAGAACTCCGGCCGCAGGTCGAGGGTCTCCCCGATGCATCGGGGGACCTGTCTAAGGGCCGCACTAGCCATATTGATGCTGATGGGAGTGGCTTGGCGAGTAACGGTGGTTCGACGGGCTCACCACGAACGGACCAGGGATGGCGCACCAC
>JACZYV010000180.1:0-5552 GCA_022570905.1 Chloroflexota bacterium | reverse complement strand
AGGTACCCAGTGCCTCCCGGCAAGGTGGTTTTTACCGGCGAGCCGATCTTGGCGGTCGCAGCGGAGACTCCCCATATCGCCGAAGATATGCTCGACGCCATCACCATCGAGTACGAGCCCCTGACAGCGGTGACCGACGTGGACCAAAGTTTGGCGCCCGGCGCGCCAACGATCCACCAGGGCATGGCCGACAATATCGTGTTCTATCGCGAATTTGGCGGCGGCGACACGGACAAGGCTTTTCAGGAAGCGGAGTTGGTGCTGGAGAAGACTTTCCAATTTCCCAGACAAACCGCCGTCCCGCTGGAGGGCCGTGGAGTCATCGCTAGCTACGACCGCGGCCAAGACCACTTGACCATCTGGACGTCAACGCGGGCGCCCCATCAGTCCCGAAACGTTTTCGCCACGGTGCTGAGGCTGCCCGAGCATGCCGTCCGGGTGATATCCCCGGATACAGGGGGCGAATTTGGGATCAAGGGCACAGGTTATCCAGAGGCCATCATCCTGGCGTTTCTTTCGAAGAAAATAGACCGTCCGGTGAAGTGGGCGGAAGACAGGATGGAAAACCTGCTGGCCTGTGCTCACGCCCACGAGCAGCGCGTACACGTGTCGGTCGCGGCCGGAGGGGATGGGAAGGTACTGGGTATCCGCTCTAAGGTCCTAGTCGACCAGGGAGCCCACTGCCTGGGCGCCACCAGTGCGGGACTGGAGCCGATGACCACCGGTCAGTCCATCGTGGGACCCTACCGTATTGAGAACTACCAGTGCCAGGCTTACGGCATACTCACCAATAAGTGTCCCGGTGGCCCTTACCGCGGCGTGGGCACGATCCAAGGGGTCTTCGTCATAGAACGGATCATGGATATGATCGCTCAAGCTTTGGGCATGGACCCGGCGGAGGTCCGCGATCGCAACTTCATCCAACCTGACGAACTCCCGTATAACACGGCCGCTGGCCGATTGTACGACAGTGGAGACTACCCCGGCTCATTGGACAAATTGCTGGTGCTATCGAAATACCAGGAACTCCGCCAAGCCCAGCAGAAAGCCAGGGCCGGTGGCGAATACTTTGGCATCGGTATTTCCTGCTTCGTGGAACACACCAGCACCGGTTCCCAGGACTATCACAAACGCGGTGTTTATGGGTTGCCGGCCTTCGACTCTGCGACGGTCCGAGTGGACGCCGGCGGAAACGTCACGGTGGGGGTGAGCGCCCGCTCAACGGGGCAGGGCCACGAAAGCGTGTTCGCCAATCTGGTGGCCCGTGAGCTTGGGGTGCCATACGAAACGGTCAAGATCATTGAAGGCGACACCGACGCCACTCCCTTCGGTTCCGGGACCGGAGTCAGCAGGAGCGCGGTCAGCACCGGCGGCGCTATCCGCAAGGCGGTGCGCGATGTTAAGCTCAAAGTCCTCGAACTGGCCCGCTTTTTCCTAGACAACGAAGAAGGCGAATTGGATATCGCCAATGGCGAGATTTTCGTCGTAGCCGATCCTACGCGCCGGGTCTCGATCGCCCGGGTGGCCAGTTCGGCCTACGACGCCTCAAAGGAAGTTTCCCTTCCGGAGAGCTTTGAACGGGGGTTGCAGGCTACCCGGACTTTCGACCCTCCCCATCAGGTGTTTGGGAACGGGGCCCACCTGGCGGTGGTCCGCATCGACCCCGAGACCGGCCTGGTGAACTTGGAAAAATACTTCGTAGTTGAAGATTGCGGGACGATCCTGGACCACGCCATCGTCGAAGGCCAGGTGGTCGGCGCAGTGGCCATGGGTATCGGCAACGCCCTGTATGAGGAACTCAAATACGATGAAGACGGGCAATTGATCACGGGTACTTTCATGGATTACTTGGTGCCAACATCGATGGAAATCCCCGAAATTCAAACACTCCACACCGAAACCCCCTCGCCTTTTACCGAAGGCGGAGTAAAAGGGGTTGGGGAAGCCGGCACCGTGGGGGCTTACACTGCCGTGGCGAACGCAGTCGCCGACGCCTTGCTGCCCTTGGGGATCGAGCTCACCGAGCCTCCCGTGGGCCCGGCTAGGGTATGGGATTTAATAACCGCGGCCCGGAAAAATCAGTAATAGACCGATACGCAGTCTAAATATTCGTTAAGTTAGGTACGAGCATGGTCCAGAAGTATATCGGGGCTCCCATCCGGCGGAAAGAGGACCGGCGGTTTCTAACCGGGCAAGGGCAATTCGTCGATGACGTGAAACTGCCCAACATGCTCCACGCGGCCATCGTGCGCAGCCCCCACGCCCACGCCCGAATCCTGTCCATCGATACCAGCGCCGCGCTGGCCATGGAAGGCGTGGTTAGCGTGCTCACCTATCGGGATATTGAGCAAACGGTGGAGCCGCGCCCCATCCCCATAAGGATGCGCGCCTATCACGAGTTGGAAAGGTTCCTTCAATACCCCTTGGCCGAAGACAAGGTTCGCTACGTCGGCGATCCGGTGGCGATGGTGGTGGCCGAAAGCCGTTATCTGGCCGAAGACGCCCTGGATGGCGTGGATGTGACCTACGACCCGTTGCCTGCCGTCGTGGACTTGGAGAAATCGCTGGAAGGGGACGTCCTGCTGTTCGAGCAACACGGCACCAACGTGGCTTACGAGTTCGAGTCGTCGATTGGAGACCCCGATGAGGCCTTCCGGAACGCCGACTACACCCGGAAAGAAGAGTTCCGTTGTCACCGCCATACCGCCAACCCCTTGGAGACGCGGGGGCTGGTGGCCTCCTATTCCACGGGGAGGGAGGAACTGACGGTCTGGGGCGAGACCAAGGTGCCCCACTACAACCGCGGCGTCTTGGCGTCCATGCTGCAGATGCCCGAGCACCGGATACACTTCGTCGAGCCCGACGTTGGCGGAGGCTTCGGTGTCCGCGGCGAGTTCTACCCGGAGAACTTCCTGGTCCCATTCGCCGCCATTAAAACGGGCCGCCCGGTGAAGTGGATCGAGGACCGGGCTGAGCACCTGATCTCCGCGAACCACTCTCGCGAGCATTGGTGCGAATTGGAGATTGCGGTCAAGAACGACGGCACCATCCTGGGCATGCGGGCCAAGATATACGGCGCGTTGGGCGGCTACGTGCGCACCCACGGCGCGGTCGTGCCGACCTCCACGGCGGCCATGCTCACCGGCCCCTACGTGATTCCCAACTACCAATGGGAAGTGAAATGCATCCTGACCAACAAAGTCGGAATGGGCACTTTCAGCGCGCCGGGCCGCTACGAGTCCTGCTTCTTCCGGGAGCGCCTTTTGGACATGGTGGCCGCGGACCTTGGGATCGACCCGGTGGAATTGAGGTTCAAGAACCTGATACCGCCTTCGGCCATGCCCTATGAGTTGGGGAGGACCCGCCCCGAGGAATACTCGTTGATCTACGACAGCGGCGACTACCCCGCCCTGCTCCGGAAGGCCCTGGAGGTGATCGATTACGATGGACTCAAGGGGACGGCAGGCCACCTTATAGACGGCAAGTACCATGGCGTCGGAATCGGATGCTTCGTCAAGAGCACCGGCACCGGCGACCTCGGCGAAGGGGCCAGGGTGGCGATAACCGGCCCCGGCCAAGTGGCGGTCTACCTGGGCATCGCCACCATGGGCCAGGGACACGAGACGGTGATGGCCCAGATCTGCGCCGACGGGCTGGGCGTGCCTATGGATAGCGTCGCTGTGTACCACGGCAGCACCGACTTGGTCTCCATGGGTGGGGGGACCTATGCCAGCCGGGGCACTACCCTGGCGGGCAACGCCGTTTTCGGGGCGGCGCAGCAACTGCGGGACCGGGTGCTGGCCGTCAGCGCCGCGTATCTCGACGTGGACCCCAGCGAGCTCGAGCTTTCCCAAGGCATGGTCCGCCGCAAGGACTCTCCCGGCGGCGATACGGCCTTGGACCTGGGCGAAGTATTGGCGTTGACCACACCGGCCAGCAGGTACAACCAAGGCGAGTTCGGCCTGGAGGCGTTCTACTATTTCCGGTCCGCTCAGGAATGCTATCCGTGCGGCGTCCACGCGGTGCACCTGACGGTGGACCCGGAAACTGGAAAGATCGATATATTGAAATACGTCATAGTTGAGGATGTCGGTCACATCATCAACCCCTTGCTGCTAAACGGCCAGATCGTCGGCGCGGCGGCTCAGGGAGTAGGCGCCACCATCCTGGAGGAGTTGGTCTACGACGACGACGGACAGCTCTTGGCCGGCAGCTTCATGGATTATCTGCTGCCCACCAGCACGGATATCCCGGCCTTCGACGTAGAGGTCTTAGACTTGGCTCCTTCGCCGCTAAATCCGCTGGGGGTCAAAGGGGCCGGTGAGGTCGGTATCGTAGCCACGGGCGCCGCTCTGTCCAACGCCGTGTCCAATGCCTTGGGGGTCCAAGTGAGGGAGCTGCCCTTGAGCCCTAACAACATCAAGGAGCTCATAAGGAAAAACCTCAAGCCCTAGCCTGGAGGTAGAACGTCATGGATCTGGGATTGCGAGACAGGGTTGCCTTGGTAACGGGAGGCAGCAAGGGCATCGGCAAAGCAACGGCTCTGGCCTTGGCCAGGGAGGGCGCCCACGTGGCCGTTTGCGCCCGGAGCAAAGAGCTTCTGGATAGCGTGGCCGCGGAGATTGCCGCCGAGACGGAAAGAACGGTACTCCCCATCGTGGCGGACCTGAACAAAGAGGAGGATGCCCAGCACTTCGTGCGTGCGGCGGTGGAACACTTCGGCCGTCTGGATATCCTGGTGAACTGCGCCGGCAACTCCCCCGGTGGCACCCTTCAGAACCTCGAGGAAAGCCAATGGATGGAGAGCCTGAATCTAAAGTTCATGGGCTACGTCCGCACCACCAAAGCCGCCGTTGGGCACATGAAAGAGCGGCGATGGGGACGCATCATCAACGTCATCGGCAACGACGGCGTCAAACCCATTTACTTTGAGCTTACCCCCGGCGCCGCCAACGCCGCCGGCATCAATTTCACCATCGCCATCGCTGAGGAGCTGGCTCCCCACGGTATCACGGTCAACGCGGTCAACCCCGGACCGGTTGACACCGAGCGCTGGTGGGGACTGGTCCGCACCCTGGCCCGCGAGATGAATATCAGCGAGAACGAAGCCCAAGAGAGGGCGGTGCGGAGCATGCCCATGGGACGCCTGTGCACCGCCGAAGAGGTTGCGGACGTGGTGGTCTTTCTGGCCTCGGAGCGGGCTAGCTTCGTTACCGCCGCCAGCATAGCCGTGGATGGGGCCCAGCGCAAAGCGATCATGGATGTATAAGTGAAGCTGCACGCCCAGAGAGGGCGCAGCCGCACTGGCTTGTTGGAGTGCCGGTTGACGCGGCCAGATGATTCCCCGGGAGGACAGCCCAAAGGAAAAACTTCGTAAATGCCCTTTCAAGATGCGACGATACGGCTGCAGGAGTTGATGCGGCGGCAGGGACGGATGACAACCGTGCTTCATCCGCCAAGCGCCTCTTTAGCCCGAGTGATGGAGGCCGCAGGCGCCGAAGTGGGATTCGTTGGGACCAGCGGCGTGGTCGGCTCCTACACCGGCATGGAAG
>JACZYV010000179.1:0-5627 GCA_022570905.1 Chloroflexota bacterium | reverse complement strand
CCCGGCGGAAGCCACGCCGAGCAGGAAAGAGGTTTCGGCTGTGTCTCGGCCACCCATGCCGGCGAGGGCGGCTTGCGCCGACGATGTGATCTGGTAGAGAGTCCTCTGAGGGAGTTGGTCTCCTTCCAACACATGAACACCCGCTTGTTGGAACTCGTACATGGCGACGTCCGAGGCGTCGAGCACGTTCTCAGTAACCAACAACGATCCTGGTTCGGCGGCCTCGGCGATCCTCCGGGCCAGATCGATGGACCGGCCGACCCAGGCGTCGCCGCCGTCCAAACGCGTGGCGTCGCCGAAATGGCAACCAAGATGCAGCGGAAGTTCTGGAGGCTGTTCCTGGCCGGTCGACCGGTATCTTCCGGAGTCCCATCTCTCGATCAACTTCAGGCTGAACTGGAGGGCCGCGTCGGCGCTTTCAAAGATGAAAAGATGCCCATCGCCTTGAAAGTTCCGGTGGAGACAGCCGTGTTGGGACGCCAATGATTCCGCGAGATACCGGTACTCTGCGATGAGACCAACCACCTCGTCGCGCGGTATCCGGCCCCAGGGGGATGTCTGGCGACCCAGGTCCGCGAATACGGAGGCGAAAAAAGAAGCCATGGGTTGTCCCTTGAATGGCTATTGGCTTGAAGGGTAGGAGGGGGAAACTAACGGGGCGATGCCGCGGAGCCCAGCGCCGGATTGCTCAACTTGAACTATTAAGTGATCTCTTCCGTGGTGATGGATAACGCCTCTGAGATGCTTTCAACGGGCAGGTCGGCTCTTTCATTGGCCTGGCGCACCACGTCTGCAGTCTCTCCCTCAAAGAGGCAATAGCACTTGTCCTCACCGGGGATGAATATCGATCGAAGGTACCGGACGGGCGTGCCCTCGCGGGTCATCGCCGCCGTGGTCTGCTTGGCGCGCTTGGCAGCGGCTACGACCTGTTCACCGGTGAAGTTGGGCAGATGCCGTTCCACTACGTATTGGGGCATACCGGGCCTCGCTCACCACATCAATTAAGGCGTCAATGGAGTATAGATGGGGGAATACCGCCAGTCAACGAATGGGATAATCAAAGGAATCAGCTTCGTCCAGAGTTGCCGGCCACCCGGTTAAATCTCCAGGTCATCAAGGCAAACCATGATATAATCCCGGCGGTCTCACGCACGGTTTTTGGACCGTTCTGACGATTCTGTCCCCGCGTAAAACGATCTCCGCCCGGCCCGATGATTGCCTTGCAACGGCCGGATTTTGGATAACAATGAGCACCCACGGCAGCGCCGATTTCCGCATGCTATTTTCCCAGGTAGTCCAGAAGCCCCAAGAGGACATTCAATTAGACCGGGCGGCCCTATATCTGGCCGGGGAAGAATACCCGGAGATCGATGTCCCCTCCCATCTGGCCGAGTTGGACGCTTTCGCCGCCCAGGTCTCTCTTCGAGTGGGCTATGAGACCGCCCCCGCGGACCTGGCCCGCGCCATTGCCGGCTACCTGTTCGACGAATTGGGTTTCCACGGCAACGCCAGCGGGTACTACAGTCCCGACAACAGCTTCCTGAACCGGGTGCTGGAAACACGCACCGGAATACCGATCACCCTTTCTTTATTGTTTCTGGAGGTGGCACGCCGCTTGGGTCTCAATTGCTCCGGGGTAGGATTGCCGGGTCACTTCATCGTCGGCCTGGACGACTCGGAAGAGTACCTGGACCCATTCCACGCCGGCGCCATTCTCTCGGCGGTAGACTGCCGGACTCTGGTCCAGAAGATGTCCGGCGGGCGCCTGGAATGGACCGACGCGTTTCTGGCCCCCTACTCCAAGCACGATATTCTCTTCCGGATCTTGAACAATCTGAAAAGCGTCTACATGCAGAGCAAGGAATACACGAAAGCCGTGGGTGTCATCCAACGGATGGCGATCATCAATCCGAGCCTGCCGTCTTTGTACCAGGAACAGGCATGGTGCCACGCCCAGCAGCATGAGTACCGGCTGGCCATAGAGACCCTGGAGAGCTACCTTGAACAGGCGCAAGATACGGCCGGTCCGGAAGACACCAAACGAGTCAAAGACCAGATCATCGGCCTCTGGTCTTCGCTCAGCAGGCTGAACTGACCGTCATGGCCGAATCCAACCGGGAATCTGCGCCGTATATAATTATGGGCATGAGATGCATGTCTGAAGATTGGGCCCAAGCCGGGGCCGCGGGAACCGGGAGAACCCTGTGGTCGACTACGAGTCACTAGACGACCACCAATTGATGCAGCTAATCTCCCAGGTCGACAAGGACGCCCTCGAGGCCTTGTACACCAGGTACCAAACGCCAGTGTATTCGCTTGCCATGTACATGCTGAAACAACCAGCCCTGGCTGAAGAGGTCACCCAGGACATCTTCTTAAACATCTGGCTGAAGGCCTCCAGCTTCAATGCTGAGCGCGGCCAGCCCAGGGGCTGGATCATGAGCGTGGCCCACCACAAGATCGTTGATTTGATCCGGTCGCGGCGGCGGACCATCATCAGCACCGACCCGGCCGACTACGAGACCCTGGACCTGCTGCCCGCGGGCGGGGCTTCCACCGAGGCCCAGGTGGAGCAGACCCTGGAGCGGGAACGCATCATGCGGGCCCTGGAGACCATCCCGGAGTCTCAACGCGAAGTGATCATGCTGGCCTACTTTGGGGGGTTCTCCCAATCTGAGATGGCTGAGCGATTGGACCAGCCCCTGGGCACGGTCAAGACCAGAGTGCGCCTGGCGATGCAGAAACTGCGCACGGTATTGGAAAACGATGGCTACGAATAACCCCAACGACCACTATCACGGCTCCGTTCATCCCTCAGATATGCTGGAGGCGTTCGCCCTGGACGCCCTGGACTTGGGCGAAGAAGAACGGGTCCAAGACCACCTGGACAACTGCGGCCGGTGCAGCGATGTGGTGTACCGATATCAGGAAACCGCCGCCGAATTGGCGCGGTCGGTCAACCCTCAGGAGCCGCCCCCCGGTCTGCGGGCGCGGTTGATGCAGGCTGTCTCGCGGGAGGAACCGCCGGCTCCGGCCGCCCCGGAACCGCAACTGGTCCCATCTTGGGGAGACCGGCTGATCGACAGCAGGTTGGTCCGGGTCATGGTGCCCTTGGGCGCGACCGTCGCCATGGTGCTGGTTGTATTCGCCGTGACCATGAATGTACGCATCTCAAACCAGGTTGACGACTTGAAGCGGGAGAACGCCTCTCTACAGGCGAACGTCGACTCCAACCTCGCCACCATGACCGCGCAGATAAGCGAAGCCGCCTTGGCCGAATCTGAAGTCATGAACACGGTCCTCCAACTCCAACAGACCAGTTACGAGTTGGCCCAACCCGACAACATATCCTTGAGACTGCACTCCCCCTACGCCGGAAGCCGCTCCCAAGGTATCTTGTTGGTGAGCCGCGACGGCAGCCGAGGGGTCATCATGGTGGCGGGCATGGAGGCTCCAAACCCCTCCACCAGTTACAACGTCTGGTTGATGCGCGGTCAGGACAGGCTGTGGGTCGGACAGATCGGCGTGGACGCCCGCGGCTGGGGCACGGTGTCATTGCAACTGCCGGAGTCCATCATGGCCTTCGAAAAAGTGGAACTGACCGCCGTCGATAATCGCGGGACCGTCGAATCCCAAACAGACATGGTGCTGCAAGGAAGTCTGGTGTCGATGAACGTACCACGTATGGTGACCTACGCCAGTATGCGGTAACAACCCTCTAAACCTCTCCGAGCCGCTCTTGGCCTCCCATTCCGGCGGCTGGTATACTCCGCGCAATTCACTGTTTATGGTGTGGTGTGCGTGTGTTGTTCCTCATAACCACCTTCGGTAAGTCCTACGACCTGACCTGCGAGATCTGCGGCTGCTCGATGATCGAGCAGAAGTGCAAGATCAAGTGCCCCAACTGCGGGTTCACCCGCGACTGTTCAGACCCGTAGTGACAACCCCAAAGCCCGTCGCGATACTGGTCGTCTACGACCGCAAGAACTCGGCCATCGAAGACCTGGCGCGGGCCGCAGCCGAAGGCGTGGAGTCCACCGGGGCCGCCGTCACCCTGAAACGGATCACCGAAGCCACTCAAGCCGACCTTCTGGCCGCCGGTGGCCTGCTATTGGGGTCTCCCAACTGGAGCGGCATCACCGGCTCACTGAAGACGTGGCTGGACGACCAAGGCGACCTCTGGGAAGACGGCTCGCTGGCCGGAAAACCCGCCGCCGCTTTCACCTCTGGCTCAGGTCAACACTCCGGCCTTGAGATAACACTGCTGCAGATGCTCCATTGGATGCTGGCCTGCGGCATGGTGGTGGTGGGATTGCCCTGGGGAGAAGCGATGCGCAACTCGGGGTCGTATTACGGGGCGACGGCGGTGGGCGACGCAACAAAAGAAGACCTGGCCCAAGCCCGGGAATTGGGCTCGCGCCTGGCTGCGGTGGCCGCCAAACTAACCTAAGACTCATCCCCGGTGGGATGGGGCCACCACTCAGGGTAGGTCTTGAGCTTCAGGTGACGGAAGAACTGGGGCTGGACCTCAACCACCAACCGCATGGCTTCCAGCATTGGTTCCCGGATGGAGAAATGGGCTTCTTCCGAGGTCCGCATCTTGAACAGGTGGTAGCACTCCCGCAGGTTGAACTTGCTCAACACCCGCCGGTTGTGGGCGTGGGTCACCAGGTATTGGGCCGCCAAGGGCGACACTTCCCGCACCTTCCAATAGACCTCTTCCGCCGGCCGCACCGCCTTTTCGAACACCGGCTCCAGTCCCGCCTGGGCCACCACCGGAGGGATGCGGTAGCCGTGGGCCACGGTGAGCGGCTGGGGCAGGTAGGACATCATCCGGTGCCGTTTGAACTCCCGGTAGGCGCCGTAGTCCAGCAAGAACTCGAAGGTGTAGTCCACGACTTCGAACTCGCGCAGCGGGGCGTCGTGGGGCCCTAGTCCAGCCGCGCTCTCGTCGATGATTGCCTGCCGAGACTCCGGCCCCAGGTCATTCGCCCGCTCCCAGACCTGATCATAGGGTAGGTTGGATTGGCGGTAGAGCAACGCCGCCGCCAGTTTCTCCTCGCCCTTCCGGTCCCAGTGGACCAGCCGCACTTCGGGAGCGCTCGCCCCCCCGATCGGTATCGGGGCGTCCTCTGCCGCCGGCTCCTCATCAGGGAACCCGAACCTGTGGGCCAAGTCCCGTTTCAGCCTCGGCGCACGCTCAAGATAGTCGACTTTGTCGGCATATTTGATCAGCGTCGGAGTGATCAACCGGCCCTGCTCTCTCACCGCGTCTCCCAGGCGTTGTTCCTCGATCAGTTCCGAGGAAAGCAGCTTGGCGATGGCGTGCTCCAGGGTGCGGGCGTTGGCGGTGACGCCCACGTTGGTCAGCGTCGCCGCCGGCAGCACCGCCCGGCAATGGTCGGTGGCCACCCGCCGCAGCCGCAAGTTGAACGCCCCGTCCCGCTCGGTGGCGTTTCGCGGCGTCGTCTCCCGCAGGTGGTCCAAGCAGCCGTCGATGAGCTTCATGTACCCCTGAAACAGCCCCTGGCAGGCCGTTATGTATTCTTTCTTCAGGGCCGGATGTTGGTCCAGCTCCTCGGGTACGTGGTAGTAGTCCTCAGGCATCACCTGATAGCGGGTGGACT
>JACZYV010000033.1:0-20539 GCA_022570905.1 Chloroflexota bacterium | reverse complement strand
CGGGGTGCGGTGGGCCGACATAACACGGGTTTCGTAGTCGATGCCCATCTCTTCCAGGGTCTTGATGGTATCCTGCACCACGGGCTCATCCGAGGCGCTTCCCATAATAACACCTACCAGCGGCAAAACAACCTCCTGCCACGCTCAAATAGACGGCGCCGGACGCTTCTCTGATGGGTCCAATCACCCAGTCGGCCGCTATCCGGTCTTTGGTCTGAAAATCCTAAGTTCTAAAGGTCTAACTCGTCCCGAAAGGCTTCGATCAGGCCTTGCTCCAAGGCATCCCGCTCCGGCCTGATCTCGATCTCATTTATCTGCAGGTATATCCCGTCGTCTGACAGCCCCAGATCGACTGCGATCTCCATCTCTCCGCCCTCGTCCCAGGAGAGGATCGTGGTGATGACATCGGTGTCCTCATCGTCGTCTGGTTCGTCACCGTTCATGCTGATCCCCGGGTCCAGTTCAGGGTCCCCACCGCTGGACTCCCAGCCGATGATGGTCTCGATCTCGCCCTTGCCAGCCAGCAGCGTTGCGTTCATCTCGGCCAATAGCTCATCCACGCCCAGGTCCTTGGCCATCACCGAAAGGTCTTCCCGCTCCTTCCGCAACTCGGCGTCATCTTCTTCAACCCGGCGCTGCCGCTGGGCGCGGACCTCGGTTAGTTCCTGTTTCAAGCCTTCCAAAGTGTCACGCCAGGTCATGGGCTTTCCCCTCCCGGAGATTTGGTGAGAGATTTGGTGAGCGATTTTGTCCGGGCTGCTTGATACGCCAATTCGTCGATCTCGCGGAAATCGCGGCGGCCCGACCGGGCCCGTACTTGGTTCAGGGCCTCCAGCAGATCGAGGTACCGGATGCCCATGGGGCCGCGTTTGATGCTGGCTGGGAGCAGACTCGCCTGCTTCAACAACCCCTCAGCGTTGGCGTTCCAGACCGCGAAAAGACCGGGGTTGGTCAGGCACAAGAGATAGGATGGAAACTCCCTTCCCGCGCCCTCCATACGGTAGGCTCCCCCAGGCGCGGCGCATTCGTCGAAGCGGCCTTCCAGCTTGATATTATCATAGAGCAGAAAATCCAGGCCGTCTCTCACGTCTTCGATGGAGTTGGTTTTGAAGCGTGTGGTGTCGCGGCCCCCCGAGGCCCGGTATAACTCCAGCGCCTGGTCCATGTCCAGGGTCAACAGCGCGTCCTGCTGCAGCCATCGCTGGAATTCGGCGGACCGCAGCCACTTCTTGCGGCGGTAGGCCAGCAGCTTTTGGTCATCTTCGGCCAGCGTGAATAGTCCTTGAAGTCTCTGCATGGGCTCAACCCGTTGCCTGGGCGGCCCCTTGGTTCGCCGCCGAGCCGATATCCCGCCGCCACCGGGCCCCATCGAAGCTGATCTGCTCCAGTCTGGAATACGCCCGTTCTCTGGCCAGTTCGATGGTCTCGCCGCCGCCCACCACGGTCAGGACCCGGCCTCCGGCGGTGAGGGGCGGACTGGAGAGCCCGCCGGCGCCCAACTTGGTGCCGGCGTGGAAGACCATTGTGTCTTCCGGCCCGCCCTCATCCAGACCGTCTCCATTTAGGCCCGATATCTCAAAACCGGTCTGGTATCGGCCGGGGTAGCCGCCTGACACCATTACGATGCCCACGTAGTTCTTGGTTTCCCACCGCACTTGGACCCGGTCGAGATTGCCCTCGGCGCAGGCTAGTAACAGGTCAAGCGGGTCAGAGGTCAACAAAGGCAGCACCACCTGGGTCTCGGGGTCGCCCAGGCGGCAGTTGAACTCCAATACCTTGGGTCCGGAATCGGTCAGCATCAGTCCCGCGTACAACACGCCCTTATAAGGAGACCCGCGCTGGGCCATGGCTTGGAGGACCGGTTTCATGATCGTCTGTTCAACTTGGGCAGCCAACTCGGCAGACCAGAAGTCCGGTTGGGCGAAACTGCCCATGCCTCCGGTGTTGGCGCCGAGGTTGCCGTCCTCTAGCCGTTTGTAATCGCAGGCAGCCACCAGGGGGGAAAGATGCTCGCCGTCGCAGAAGGCGAACACGCTTACCTCCGGCCCGCTGAGATACTCTTCCAAAACCACCGTGTCCCCGGCTTCGCCAAAGGCCCGCTCCGACATGCATTCTCTCACCGCCGCGGCCCCTTGCTCCGAGTCCTGGCACAGCAGGACGCCTTTGCCGGCCGCCAGACCGTCGGCCTTGACCACCACCGGGCCGTGGTGAGACTTCAGGTGCTCCAAGGCGCTGGACTGTTCCGTGAAGATATGGAATTCCGGACAGGGGACCCCGGCCTCTTGCATCAGGTCCAGGGCAAAACCCTTGCTGGCCTCGATCTGGGCCGCCGCCATGCTGGGGCCGAAAACAGGTATGCCCAACTGGTTCAGCCGGTCGGCCAGTCCCAGCGCCAGGGGAGCCTCCGGCCCCACGACGACCAGGTCCGCGGCGGTGTCGCGGGCCGCGGTCACCAAGGCATCGACGTCGTCGGAGCGGATGTCCAGATTCTCAGCCAGGGCGGCGGTGCCGGCGTTTCCCCCGGCCACCCACAGGCGGGTCAGGTTGGGGCTCTGCTTGATGCGCCACGCCAGGGCGTGCTCCCGCCCCCCGGAACCGACGATCAATACTTTCATGAGGGCAACCGATTTTTGAGTGAGACGGAGATTCCAAACTTCATATTTGGTCTTCCAAGATATACAAGGAGGCTGAGATCGTGACCCCCATCCAAACCTTCCCCCGGCGCGGGGGAAGGGACAATTCTTTCCCCCCTGGCAAGACAGTCCTGCCCGCCTGACAAGATGGTCCCCTCCCCCTCGCAGGGGGGAGGGTTAGGGTGGGGGCACTCCCCCCGCTTCAACCTAATTCCACCTGGAATCGAATCCCTACTCCCATTCGATGGTGCCGGGGGGTTTGCTGGTGATGTCGTAGACCACCCGGTTCACACCGGGGACCTCGTTGACGATCCTGGTGGACATGCGGGCCAGCACCTCATAGGGCAGCCGCACCCAGTCGGCGGTCATGGCGTCCTCACTGGAGACGGCCCGGATGGCGCAGACGTAACCGTAGGTCCGGAAATCGCCCTGGACACCAACCGTGCGGCTGTCGCTGAGGACGGCGAAGCTCTGCCACATCTGGTTGTACAGGTTGGCGGCTTTAATCTCATCGATGACGATCCAGTCGCACTTCCGCACCATCTCCAGCTTTTCCCTGGTCACTTCGCCAATGATCCGGATGGCCAGGCCCGGTCCGGGGAACGGCTGGCGGTAGACCATCTCGTGGGGCAGGCCCAAGGCCAGGCCGACCTCCCGGACCTCGTCCTTGAACAAGTAGCGCAGGGGTTCCACCAACTCCAGTTTCATGTTCTCCGGCAGGCCACCCACGTTGTGATGGGTCTTGATGCGCGCCGAGGTGCGGTTCTCCGGGGCTTCGCTCTCAATCACGTCTGGGTACAGGGTGCCCTGGGCCAGGAAATCGGTATGTCCCAAGTCCGATGCCGCGTCTTCAAACACCCGTATGAACTCTTCGCCGATCACTTTGCGCTTGATCTCCGGGTCGGTTACGCCCTCGAGTTTGTCCAAGAACCTGTCGGTGGCGTCCACGTAGGTCAGGTTCAGGCCCAGGCCGCGCTTGAACGTGGCCTGTACCCGCTCGGCCTCTTCCAGCCGCAGCAGGCCATTGTTCACGAAGATGCAGGTGAGTTGGTCGCCGATGGCCTGGTGCAGCAGCCCGGCAGTGACCGCCGAGTCGACGCCGCCGGACAGGGCGCAGATCACCTTGCCGCCGCCTACCTGTTCCCGGATGTTTTTGATGGAGTCGTGGACCACGTTGCCGGGCGTCCAATCGGCCCGGCAGCCGCAGGCCTGGAACAGAAAGTTCCTGAGGATGTCCTGGCCCAGCGGCGTGTGGTTCACTTCTGGATGGAACTGGATGCCGAACATATTATCGCCGTTGCCGATGGCGGCCACCGGTGAGTTCTCGGTATAGGCCATGCCGGTGAATCCGGGGGGCAGCGTTTCCACCCGGTCGCCATGGCTCATCCAGACCTGGAACGATGGTGGAAGTTCGTTGAAGAGGACCGAACCGGACCCCGGCCCCGACTCAGATCCGTCTTGGTGCAAGACGGCGTAGCCGAACTCTTGCTTGGCTCCCGGGGAGACCTGGCCGCCCAGTTGGTGGACCAGGGCCTGCATCCCGTAACAGATGCCCAGGACCGGCAGATGTTGTTCAAAGACCCAGTCCGGTATCTGGGGGGCGCCTTCTTCGTAAACGCTGGCTGGGCCGCCGGAGAGGATCACTCCCTTGGGATTGAGGTGTTTGACCGAGTCCCAGGTGCTCTTGGCCTGGGAAATCATGGAGTAGACTTTTAATTCGCGGATGCGGCGGGCGATCAGATGGCTGTACTGAGAGCCAAAGTCAATCACGACGATGCCTTCGTTCACCGATTTTTGGCCGTCATCGTCCTCTGGACCGACTCCATCTAACCCTTTGGCGATCTCGAGGTAGGCCGACACCTCCAAGTCATCGCTGGTGGCGACCCGCCGTCCTCGAGGCAACTTGCTTTCAGTCGTGGTTCATCCTCCTGAACTAACGGCTAAGACGGCCCTGATAGAGTGCCTTGTCCGGGGGAAAACACTGCTGTGCGGGCCGGTAGAACAGCGTTACATAACGTGAAATAATTATACCGGCTGGGCATGGGCGAGTATAGCGGCCGGACACGACATAAAGTCAACCGTATCACAGGGAAAAACTGACCGGTTTTCATCGCCCTAGGGACACTCGGCGCTGTGATATACTCGGCCCGCCGCAGACACCTGCGTGCCGGGCGTGGACCAGTAGTGGTAGATACCCAAGGCGACATGGAAGGAATAGACCTGGAACGGGCAGTCGCGGTTTTGAAGAATGGAGGCGTCGTGGCCATTCCTACCGACACGCTCTACGGACTGGCCGCAGACGTTTTCAACCCCGCCGCCCTGGACCGGGTTTTCGCCGTTAAAGGCCGCCCCGATGACCTGGCTCTGCCGGTCCTGGTCAGCGGTTGGGAGCAAGTAAAAAGGGTGGCCGAAAATTTCCCGCCCCAAGCACAGAACTTGGCGGAGCGGTTCTGGCCGGGAGGCCTGACACTGGTGGTGCAAAAGATTCCCGGGTTGCCGGACCGCCTCACGGCGGGCGGCCCAACGGTGGCGGTGAGGATGCCCGGTCACCCAGTGCCCATCCAATTGATCGATGGGCTGGGCGGCCCCATCACCGGCACCAGCGCGAACATCAGCGGGGACGCCGATATCCCGAGCTTGGCAGAACTGACCGCCCAGATCGGCGGCCGCGTGGATTACATAGTCAAGAGCGGTCCTGTTCCCGAGGGCAAGGCGTCCACAGTCATTGACATAACTTCCGGACACCCCAAGTTGCTCAGGGAAGGAGCGATTCCCTTCGAGCGGCTGCTGCGAACCTGGGAAATGGCGTCGAACTAGGAGACAAACAATACCGCTTCCCGAGATGTTCCAACCATATGGCCAGGCCCTGGAAGAAGAGCTCAGGACCGTTTTCGAGTCCAGAGAGGGTTTCCTGTACGACGTGCTGCGCTACCACCTGGGGTGGGTGGACCAGCAGGGGCAGCCCCAGAGCGGTTCCGCGCCCTTGAATTTCCAGCCCGCGCTGGCCATGGCCTCCTGCGAGGCATTGGGCGGCGACTATCGAAACGCCCTTCCGGTTGCCGCCAGCGTGGACCTGATCTACAACTTCACCCTGGTCCACGGCGATGTCCAGGCGGGACGGACCGATCCGGGAGACCGGCCCAGCATCTGGTGGGTCTGGGGGCCGGCCCAAGCCATCAATGCTGGAGACGGCCTGCATGCCCTGGGGCGCACCACGATGATGCGCCTGGCCCAGAAAGAGGTGCCCGCCGACCGGGTGTTGCGGGCGGTGCGGTCCCTGGATCAGGCCTGTCTCTCCCTGTGCGAAGGCCAGTACATGGACCTTCAGTTTCAGGACCAGATGTTGGTCTCCACCGCCGATTACTTGGACATGATCGGGCGCAAAGCCGGGGCTCTGGCCTCCTGCGCCGCCGAGTCGGGAGCGATGGCCGCCGGGGCCGCCGAAGAGGTGTCCAGCAACTTTGCTCAGATGGGCCGGAGCATGGGCATGGCCTGGCAGATCGCCCGGGACATCGACGACCTCTGGGGTGAGCACGGCGACGGAATAACCCCCAGCAACGTTCTGAATAAGAAGAAAAGCCTGCCATTGATCCATACTCTGGAGACTGCGAAAGTCAGCGTCAAACGGGAGCTGGGCGCCATCTATATGAAGCGCGTTCTGGAGGATAGCGACATCGCCAAGATGATCGAGATCTTGGACAGCGCCGGCGCCCGCCAGGCTTCCCAAGCCAAAGCTCAAGAATTGGTCGACCAGGCCCTCTCAGCATTGGAAGGCGTTTCGCAAGAGGGGATGGACGCTCTGGCCGCCCTGGGCCGCTGGGCGGCTGAGGGAGGCCGCTGATGGCGAAGCGGAGACTGGACCAGCTTGATGTGGCGGGCAAAAGGGTACTGGTGCGGGTGGACTTCAACGTGCCCATCGACCAAGGGACCGAGGGCATCTCCCTCTATGACCAACGCCTGAGGGCCACCCTGCCGACCATCCGTTACTTAATCGACCAGGGCAGCAAGATCATTCTCTGCTCCCATCTGGGCCGCCCCGGCGGAGAAGTAGTCGAGGGACTGCGCCTGGCCCCGGTTGGCGGCCGCCTGGCGATGCTCTTGGAACGCCCGGTAAAGTGCCTGCCAGAGGTCATCGGCCCGGCCGTTGCCGGCGCGGTGTCCCAGATGTCTCCCGGAGACATCATCCTGTTGGAAAACTTGAGGTTCCACCCCGGCGAGGAGCAGAACGACGGTGTCTTCGCCTGTGAACTGGCCGATACGGTGGACTGCTTCGTGATGGACGCCTTCGCCGTGGCCCACCGGTCCCACGCGTCCACCGAAGGCATCACCAAGTTCCTGCCCTCGGCCATGGGACTCTTGCTCCAGAAAGAGGTGGAGGCCATGGGCCGGGCATTGGAGTCGCCGGAGAAACCCTTGGCGGCGCTGTTGGGCGGAGCCAAGGTCAGCGACAAGATGCTGCTTCTGGACAATCTGTTGGGGAAGCTGGACCACCTGTTCATCGGCGGCGGCATGTGCGTAACCTTCCTGAACGCCCTGGGATTTCTGACGGGGGCGTCCAAGGTTGAAGAAGATCGCCTGGACTTTGCCCGCCAGATCATGGACCGGGCCGAAGCGGCCAACATAAAGGTGCATCTGCCTGACGACGTGGTGATCGCCAACGAGTTCGCCGCCGATCCCGGTGATACCGATGTGGTGAACGTCGGCGACGTTCCCGACGGCTGGTACATCATGGACATAGCTCCGTCCTCGGCCCAGGACTTCGCCGAGGCGTTGAGCAAATGCAAGACCATCATTTGGAATGGCCCCATGGGCGTATTCGAGATGCCCAAGTTCAGTCAGGGCACCCGCACGGTGGCCGAGGCCATCGCCGGGCTCAGCGGCGTCACGACTGTTGTGGGCGGAGGCTCTACTGCCGAAGCGGTGGAGGAACTGGGCCTGATGGACAAGATGACCCACGTTTCCACCGGCGGAGGGGCCTCTCTGGAGTTCCTGGAAGGGAAGGAGCTGCCCGGCATCGCGGCACTCCCGGACGCCTAACTGGGATGGGGCCAAAAGGCCATGGGTGATAAGCTGTAGGGAGAGGGATTAAACCTTGCCTATCTTACCCAGCGGGCGAGGAATTAAAAGATGATCGATGTTGAAGAATTAAGAGACTGCTACACCAACACACCGTCCAAGATCGTGTTGTTGGTGGTTGACGGTTTGGGTGGCCTGGCCCACCCGGACACCGGCAAGTCGGAACTGGAAACCGCCCACATCCCCAACCTGGACGCTCTGGCCCAGGTGAGCGCCTGCGGGTTGACCACTCCGGTTTTGCCCGGCGTGGCCCCCGGCAGCGGCCCCGGCCACCTGGCTCTATTTGGCTACGACCCGTTGAAGCACCAGATCGGCCGCGGGGCCCTGGAAGCCCTGGGTATCGAGGTGGACCTGGCGCCTGGAGACGTGGCCGCCAGGGGCAACTTCTGCACCGTTGATGGCGATGGCCTTCTCACCGACCGCCGGGCCGGCCGGATCCCCACCGAGCTCAGCGCCCCCATCTGCCAACGGCTGGACCGCATCGAGATCCCCGGAGTGCAGTTGGATGTATTCTCCGTCCAGGACTACCGCTTCGTGCTGCGGCTGCGGGGCGAAGGCCTGTCCGCGGACGTGACTGAGACCGACCCACAAGTTACAGGCGCCAAGGCCCTGGCGGTGAAGCCGCTGAAGCCCGAAGCACAGAAGACGGCGGACGTGGTCAACGAGTTTGTGAAGCAGGCGGCCCAGTTGATGTCCGAGGAAGAACGGGCCAACATGCTGCTGCTGCGGGGATTCGCCAAGATGCCGGCGCTTCCTCCCATGGGCGAGGTATACCGGCTGGACCCGGCCGCCATCGCCGCCTACCCCATGTACCGGGGCCTGGCCACGGTGGCCGGTATGAACGTCATTCCCACGGGCCGCACCTTCGCCGACGAGGTGGACACTCTGCGGTCAAATTGGGACAAGCACGATTTCTTCTTCATCCACTACAAGCCGGCCGACGCCGCCGGTGAGGACGGCGACTTCGACGCCAAAGTGAAATGTCTGGAGGAGTTGGACCCGTTCATCCCAGAGATACTCGCACTAGAACCTGATGTCTTGATGATTGCCGGAGACCACGCCACCCCAGCCATAATGGCCGCCCATAGCTGGCACCAGGTGCCCTTCCTGCTCCATTCCAAGCTGACCAAGGGCCAGGGAGTGCCCACCTTCGACGAGAAGGCCTGCGCCCTGGGCGCCATCGGGAGCATCCCGGCCACCAGCGTGATGGTGCTGGGCCTCTCCCACGCCGGCAAGATGACCAAGTTCGGACCCTAGGCGGCTCGCTCGCCGGGTTTTCGTGAAACTGGCAATCGACGAAGCGCGCCCGTCCCCAACTCGCTAACTGGAGATAGACCCCATGCCAGACCTGGTCGTCGCCGGAAACTGGAAGATGAACACCACCGTGTCGGAGGCCGCCGCCCTGGCCGCCGGCGTGCGGGAAGGCTCCGGGGCCGTCCCAGGCGTACAACTCGTGCTCTGCCCTCCCTTCGTCTCTCTGGCGGCGGTCAGTGACGCCGTCAAGGGTTCGGCGGTTAAAGTGGGCGCCCAGAACATGCATTTCCAAGAATCCGGGGCCTTCACCGGGGAAGTCTCGCCGGGTATGCTCAAAGGCCTTTGCGATTACGTGATACTGGGCCACTCCGAACGCCGCCAGATGTTCGGCGAGACCGACGAATCGGTCAATAACAAGATAAAAGCGGCCCAAGCGGCCGGACTTAAGCCCATCTTGTGCGTCGGAGAGTCCCTGGAGCAAAGAGAGAAAGGTCAGGCCTCGGATGTTATCAGCGGCCAGGTCCGCGCCGGGCTTGAGGGAGTCAGCGACGCCTCAGGTCTGATCGTTGCCTACGAGCCTATCTGGGCCATCGGCACCGGCCAGTCCGCCACCCCGGAGACCGCCGCCGAGATCATGGGAGGAGTGATCCTGGAAACCTTGCGCGGCATTTTTTCTGCCGCCGCCGGCGACATCTCCCTGCTGTACGGTGGCAGCATGAACGCCGGCAACGCCGGCGACTACGCCGCCCAAGACTGCATCCACGGCGGATTGGTGGGCGGGGCGGCGCTGGAGGCCGACTCGTTCCTCCAGGTGGCCGCCGCCGTCGCCGCCGCCAAGGGTTAGTTACCCGGCCGAGTTCGGCGGGTAGAATTTATATCGTGGATACCAAGACTCCGAACTCTACACCACTGATCGCTATCGTCGGTCCCACCGCCGTGGGCAAGACCCAACTTGCCGTTGAGCTATGCCGGCGTTTCGGCGGAGAGGTCGTTAACGCCGACAGCCGCCAGGTCTACCGGGGCATGGACATCGGCACGGCCAAGCCCACCCCGGAAGAGCGTGCCCTCTCACCACACCACTTGCTGGACCTGCTTGAGCCGTCGGAATCTTTTGGACTGGGCGCTTTCCTGCCCTTGGCGAAGCAGGCGTCGGCGGACATCGGCGCCAGAGGGCTGATTCCCATCGTGGCCGGTGGGACAGGTCAGTACGTTTGGGCGCTGTTGGAGGGGCAGTCAGTGCCTCAGGTGCCACCAGACCCGGAATTCAGGGCGGCCCTGGAGCGAGAAGCATCGGAAGAAGGTGGAGCCCAGGCCATCCACGACCGGCTGAGGCAGGTCGACCCGGACCGGGCCGACGCCCTGGACCCCCGCAATGTCAGGCGGGTGGTGCGCGCCCTGGAGATCTACCACGCCACCGGCTCGAAGCCATCCGAGTTGGCGAGCCCTGCCCACAGGCCCGTGAGAAACTTGGTGATCGGGCTGACCATGGAACGCAAAGCTCTCTACCGGCGCATCGACGACCGGGTGGACGCCATGATGGAGGCCGGTTTTCTGGCTGAGGTAGAACGCTTGGTCCAGGCTGGATACCCCATGGGCCAGGGCGCCCTGAACAGCCCCGGCTACCGGGAACTGGGCCAGCATCTGATGGGCGAGTTGTCACTGGACGAGGCTGTCTCCCGCACCAAGACCCAGACCCACCGCCTGGCGCGGCGTCAATTCACCTGGTTCAAGCCTGGAGACCGCCGGATAACGTGGCTGGACGCCGCCGATCCGGGCCTCGTCAGGAAGGCCGGAGACTTCCTTCTGGCGCACCTGTCAGACACCGGCCCTGTGGTACAATGAGCCTCCCGTCCGACTAGGAGTCCAGACATGAAATTCACCAAGATGCACGGCGCCGGCAACGACTATGTGTACGTTGATGCCCGGTCGGAAAGCCGTGACTGGCCCGAATTGGCCCGCCGGATGAGCGACCGCCATTTTGGTGTGGGCGGCGACGGCCTGATATTGATCAAGGACTCCGACGTAGCCGACCTCAAGATGAGCATGTTCAACGCCGACGGGTCCGAAGCCGAGATGTGCGGAAACGGCATCCGTTGCTTCGCAAAATATGCCATCGACCGCGGCATCGTTTCAGCCTCGGCAGCCTCGGTCAGCGTTGAAACTCTGGCCGGCATCCGGCACGTAGTCCCCATCACCGAAGACGGCCGGATCACCGGGGCCAGGGTCTCCATGGGAACTCCGATATTTAACCCCAACGACGTTCCGGTGAAGCTGGAACCGGCCGGGGAATACGGGCCGGGACCGGTTTTGAACTACCCCTTCCAGATGGACGAATATGACCTTCCGCTCACTTTCGTTTCCATGGGCAATCCCCATGCTGTCACCTTCATGGACACGCCGGTGGCCGAGTTCCCGTTGCATACCGTTGGACCCAAGGTGGAGCACCACTCGATCTTCCCCAACCGGGTCAATTTTGAGATCGTGAACGTGGACGGTCCGGCCCACCTGACGGCGCGGGTCTGGGAGAGGGGTACGGGCGAGACACTGGCCTGCGGCACCGGGGCCTGCGGCATCGCCGTGGCCTCCATGCTCTGTGGGCACAGCGAAAAAACGGTTGACATAACCCTGCCCGGAGGCACTCTAAAAGTGGACTGGGACGGCCAGGGCGAGGTCTTTTTGGAAGGCCCGGCGGAAGAAGTTTTCAGCGGGGAATGGACGTAAGCGAATTGGACCCCGGTTGACGCGCTCAGGATGCCGTTTTATAATTCACTCCGATTTCAGGGGTCCGTGTCCGGGAAGATCGATTTGATCTGGGAACACAAATAAAGGAGATACAAAGATGTCCCTTTTCATCGTGGTTGCCAAACATAGCCCAGAGTCGTGTCCGGCGGGAGACCCAGAGAAGGGCAAGATGCTTCTTTCGCTCATCGACCAGGTAAACGCAAGCAAATTCGGGATCAAGATTCAAGCTAAGGTTGGGGCGGAATCGCAACACACCCTGCACATGATCATGGAAGCCGGGGATAGTAAAAAAGTAGATGAATTCATGACTCCCTTCACCCAGATGGGCAGCGTTGAGGTCACGGCCGCCATATCCTGTGAAGCCATTGTAGAGAGAGGCAGGTGTTAGGCAGGTAACCCAGGCATCGCCGAATCATAATAACCCGTTCAAAAAGCCCTAAACAAAGATAGGGCCGGTTGATTCGCCACAAAAAAGCCCCCGGCTACGACACCGGGGGCTTCTTGATTCCCAGACCGCGTCCCGGTCAACCGGGACCGGGCGTTCAGACATCGAGCCCATTTGCCAAACTCCGAAACACTCTTAAAATGGTCATGTCTTTGCCTTGGGTGTAAAGTAGTCCACGCGGCGAAAGCCGAATAGGCGCTCCGGCGCACGGACCAGCATATTCGGAAGTGAAAGCGAACGGGCATGAAGCTACCCTTGGTGATTCGAAACGGGGAGTTCTGAAGTCGAGATTATGAAATTTTCTGACCGGCTGGGCAAACTTTCGCCCTATCCATTTGTCGAGATCTCGCGGATCATCGCCGAGAAGCGGGCCGCGGGGGCCGATGTGGTCACCTTTGGCATCGGAGACCCCGACATACCCACGCCCCAGCCCATCATCGACCGGCTGTTGACCGCGTCACAGCACGCACCCAACCATCGGTATCCCGAGACCGACGGCCTGCCTGAGATGCGGCGGGCCTTCGCCCAGTGGTACGACACCCGCTTCAACGTGAAGCTGGACCCGGATACCGAAGTGCTGCCTTTGATCGGCGCCAAAGAGGGCATCGGCCACGCCGCGTTCTGCTTCCTGGACCCAGGCGACATCGCCTTGATCCCGGACCCGGCCTACCCGGTCTACGGCGTGGGCACCATGTTCGCGGGGGCCGAGAGCCACATAATGCCGCTGTACGAGAAGAACGGCTGGCTTCCCGAGCTGGACGCCATCCCCGCCGACGTGGCCAAGAACGCCAAGTTGATGTGGCTGAACTATCCCAATAACCCCACCAGCGCCGTCGCCAGCGAAGAAGACTTCCTCTCGGCCATCGCCTTCTGCAGGGAGAACGACATCGCCCTGCTCCACGACGCCGCCTACAGCGAGATCGGCTACGACGGGTACAAGCCCATCAGCTACCTGCAGGTGGCCGGTTCCAAGGACATCGGCCTGGAGTTCCACTCACTGTCCAAGACCTATAACATGACCGGTTGGCGCATCGGCATGGCCGTGGGCAACGCCGACATGATCAAAGCCCTGTTCCAGATCAAAGCCAACCTGGATTCGGGGGTGCCCCAGGCCGTCCAGGAGATGGCCATGGAGGCTCTAACCGGCCCCCAAGACTGCGTGGCTGACAACGTGGACGCCTACACCCGCCGCCGCGACAGGGTCATCAAAGCCGTTAAAGCCATGGGTATGAACGTCGCCGTTCCCCGTGCTAGCCTATACATCTGGGCCAGGATTCCGGATGGCTACACCTCAGCCGAGATGGCCCAATTGCTCCTGGAGGAGTTGGACGTTGTGGTAACCCCCGGTTCCAGCTACGGGAAATATGGAGAAGGTTACATCCGCCTGTCCCTGACCACTCCAGACGAGCAGGTTGAAAAGGGCTGCCAGCGGATGGAGACCTGGAAGATCCCCCCACCCAAGGGCAAGTAGAACCAGAGAGTAGAGTCGATAAGTAAACGTTCCTCAGGTAAGAGATCTTCCATACCGGTTGAGCCCGAACCGGAAAAAGCGGTTCTTGTCGCGGTCGAGATGAACCGCCGCGACCACCCGTGGTCTCTGGAAGACACCCTCGCCGAACTTGAGTACCTGGCCAACACCGCTGGAGCGGTGGTTGTCGGCCGGGTCACCCAGCGGGCGAACCGCCTCGGCTCCACCTACGTCGGCTCCGGCAAGGTTGACGAGATCCGCGAGATGATGGAAGACCTGGAAGCTGACGTGGTCATCTTCGACGACGAGCTCACCCCCGCCCAGCAGCGCAACCTGGAGAACGCCCTTGGCCGCAAGGTCATCGACCGGACCGCCCTGATCCTGGATGTATTCGGTCAACACGCCTCGACCCACGAGGGCAAATTACAGGTGGAGCTGGCCCAGCATGAGTACCTGCTGCCCCGCCTGGCCGGCCAGTGGTCTCACCTAGAGCGTTTGGGCGGCGGCATCGGCACCAGAGGGCCCGGCGAGACCCAGATCGAAACAGATAGGCGGCTGGTGCGAAACCGCCTGCAGAAGATCAAGTCGGAACTGGCGGCGGTACGCCGCCGGCGCACCCTGCACATGGAGCGCCGCAAGAGGTCCAGTATCCCCATGGCGACCTTGGTCGGCTACACCAACGCCGGCAAAAGCACCCTTTTCAATGCTCTTAGCAACGCCAAGGTGACCGCCGCCGACCAACTGTTTTCGACCCTGGACCCGGTGACCCGCCGCATCAGGCTCCCTTCCGGCGCGCCGCTGCTCCTGAGCGATACCGTGGGGTTCATCCAGAAACTTTCTCCCAAGGTGGTCGCGGCTTTCCGGGCCACGTTGGAAGAACTGAATGAGGCGGACATCCTCCTTCACGTCATTGACGTCACCCACCCCAAAGCCCCGGAGCAGACCAAGGTCGTGGAAAAAACCCTGGATGACCTGGGGTTAGCGGACCGGCCCAGGATCTTGATTATGAACAAGATGGACCTGATGGCGGATGGTCCGGCTGACCGGTCCAGTGGCGCTCCGGACGGGCTGCCGGCCCACGAAGCGCAACCGGGCATCTTGGTGTCGGCCACCAAGGGATGGAATTTGGACGACCTGCTTATAGAGATCGAAAAAACGCTCGTCGCCATCGATGGCCCGTTGACTGTTGTTAGTCCGTCCGGCGGCGGCCGAGGGCGTTAACGGAGGATAGGGCCGCCCTCCCCTGGTCGTCTCGCGCACGACATAACCTGTTAGCCCATTACTTCCCTGGCGGTCAGCTCGAGTATTTCCCTCAGTTGGGCGGTGGTCCAATTGCTTCTGCTGGTTTGCAGAAGTTCGGCGATTCGCGTTTTTCGGTCTGCCGACTGGTCAACCTGGGTAGCGGCCCCATCATGAGCAGCGATCACGGTGGCGATCTCCGCTTCGTCTACGTCATCCGGCACACCTAGCCAAATATCGTCGTCCAGGCCCTCCACGGTCATCACCGGCGCCGTGGCCGGCTGCCCGTTGATCGAGGGCAAGTTTGGCGTTAGCCTGGGGCGTAGCTCTGGAATCGCTGACATGAGTTCGTCATGCAGCAGGCTTAGGTTGTTTGGTTTATTGAACTTTAAGGCTTTCACGATAGCCGCATTGCCATAAATTCCGGGCTCCACTGGTTGGATTTTTTGAGGACAACGGTCTCACCTGGGAATACGCCTAATTCAACGTAGTCATCGGCGGAAAAATCGTAAATGGTGGAGACGATATCGAACTCACTGTTTGCACTTCCGACGAGGGAGGCTCCGCTTTGCGCGATGTCGGTTATACCGTTTAACCGGATCCGCGCTGACCTGTAGGACGTTACCGGAGTATTTTTCCATTCAACATTTCCGATCACCAGATATTTACCGGCGGTCTTAAAGGTGATTCTAGAGTTGTTGGTGGACACATCGTGCATCGCATCATTGTCAAAGCGCTCCGTGTCAAAGGCCAACAGGGTGAACCCTGAAATACTCTGGTCTGCTGAATGGGTGACACGGCATGTTTGGACCGTGTGGTTGGCTTGGTCGTGGGCCTCGGTGTGGTGGTCGTCGATGGTCTTCCCGGTAGTGTTGATGTGGGCGACCGGGGCGGCGAGCAGGAGTTGGACGGTGAACCAGTTCGTGCCATCGGAATAGTAGGCTTTGGCCCCATAGTCCTCCGAGATGGTATCGGTGGCCGAGCCGTCGATGGTCTCGGAGCCTTCGGTGGCGATGGTGATGTTGTTGTTTGAGGCGTCGCCGGACTCGTCTTTTATGGTGTAGACGCGGCCTGAGCGGAGCTGTGCGGTGGGCAGCGTTATCGTGACCGTTCCGGCGCGGTTGACTCCAATGATCTGGTCACCGGCTTTGGCCGTGTATGCGGCGCCTGTGACGGCGGTGAAGGCTTCCCGGACACGCCGCAGCGGCGGCCGGAGCGTTTGTCGGGGTTGAGTCATTATTCGCTGCCTATGAAGTCGATCTGGTCGTCGTTATTGGCGGCGTCGGCCCAGAACTGGGAAGTGGATATCGCGTTGGCCAGTTCCAGTTGGATCGATTCGCCGGGAACCAAGGACATTCCGTCGGTGGCCGAGACGTCGCTGCCGCCCAGGTAGCAGGCGCCGGTGTTGTCGTTCCGGGCCTTAAAGACCAGAGACCGGGCGTTTCCCTTGCTGGCGGCTTGGACCGCGGTCCCCGCGGCTGTGACTTTGATGGTGCCGGAGACGGCCATACTTTTCCTCCCCTGAAAATGACGAACTGCTGCATGCCACGTTAAAGAAAATTCGATGAGCTACTCCGAAAGGAAGCCCGTGCCATGAATTCTGGCGTCCGGTAATCCGAGCCGTCAACGGAGAGTTTTCACCGGAAAACGGGGGAAGGAAAATCGGCGAGACGGCTTCTGGGATGGAAAAGGGAGTAAAAACGGCGCTACGGGGCTCTCAGGACGAGAACATGCTGAAGGGCCGCAATACAGGCGTGGATACAAGAAAGACAGCCCGGGCGGGCCAACAAAGAATTCAGGTTGGTTCGCACAAGATAGGTTATGTAAGGTCCGCCGGACGCCCTGGGTGGCCCCTTTACATAACGATACGGGTTACTATTTTCTGTAGGCCACTGGATCAAAGAACGCCGGGCTTCCGGCGCAACCGCCGGCTTGGTGTTCCGCCAACATCTTGGTGTTGCTGTCCAGTGCGGCGAGCAATCTTCCAGAAAATGGGGCCGGGGTCTGGCCGCCCTGGCCGGTTAACGCCCCTTGGAAACATTCGGTCTGTTCGCCGGCGGTAACAACGCTGAAATTCTGGTTGGTCAAACCGATGGGTCCGGGCCGGAAGCCGTCGGCCCCGGCTGCTGCTTCGGGATGGTTGGTTGGCCGGAATCGCCGCTGGCAAGAGCTGGAAGCAGAATTGCAAAAAATACCGTCGGCATCTTGGATTTACGCAATGCACCTGACACTGATCGACGGTTTTGCCAAAATCGAGCTTGGTCGAGATCTGTTATGTAAATCTACCTGATATTCCGTTCCACGGCCGGAAACCGTTTACCTTGCGGCGGACTCGATTGATGCTATTCTTAGTTACCCTTCAGCGAGGATGTATTTCGGAGTCTAGGGCATGCCTGTCATCGAATGTCCCAGTCGTAAAAGCGAGAATCCTGACGGCGTTAAGTTCTGCTCTCCTGCGGCGCCGCTAAGAAAGCGAAAGCGGTCGCCATCGTCAACGAGATAGCGGGGTTGTTCCAAGACCAAGACCTGCGGGCCATGTAGCTCGAAGGCACCCTCGCCAAAATCGGGTAGTATTTTTAGATAGCTAGTCCTCGCTTCTTATGTAAACGCAGAGCCTAGAGGCCCCAGAGACTATTGATGGACTAGGTGTAGGCACAACGGACCTTTTATTTTGAGATATGCGGGCTGCCGTACTGTGGATGCGGCGCCCAAAACCCAAGGAGAACCGTTTTGGAAGCGCCAGTCAGGATCGAGAACCGGGCCCAACTGATCTACCTGCTCACCGAGGCCGCGGAGCTTGAGCATGGGGTCATGTGCAGCTATATATTTGCCGCCTTCACCATGAAGCGGCGCGCCAGCGAAGGCTTAACCGACGAGCAGGCCGCCACCGTCCGCAGGTGGCGGGGCGTGATCATGCATGTCGCGATCCAGGAGATGACCCATATGTGCCTGGCCTGCAACCTGCTCACGGCGGTTGGCGGCGCTCCCCACGTGCGCCGGCCCAACATGCCATCAAGCCATAGAGCGTACGGGCCAGGTTTCAGCCTGGAACTAGCGCCGTTCAACCGCGACACCATGGAAACTTTCGTGTTCATCGAGCGGCCCGAGTCCCAGGAGACCGGATCTACTCAGGGCGAAAACACCAGCCTGCCCTCTTTGTCGTCGGGGAATTTCAGCGATATCTTCTCCAGCGAGCGTCGCTACCAGACCATCGGCCATCTCTACCGCGGCGTGGAAGATGGCTTCCGGTACCTCACTCAGAAATACGGTGAGGAAGGCCTCTTCATCGGCCCGCCCAAGGCCCAGATTATCGAGAAGTATTTCAATCTGCCCGGCCTCATCCCGGTCACCGGTCTTGAGTCGGCCATCGCGGCAATCCAGGCGATCGTCGAGCAGGGTGAAGGGGCCCGGGTGGAAGACGAAAACGCGCATTACGCCAGGTTCGTCGCCATCCTGAATGAGTACGACGAGATCTTGAAAGTCGACCCTGATTTTGAGCCGGGCCGGCGCGTGCTGAAGAACCCCTATTCCATCTACCCCAACGATATCCTAGACGCCACCAGCGTGAACCTGATCGATGACCCGGTGACCATGGACGTATGCAACCTGTTCGATGGTTGCTACGAATTGCTGGTCCAGCTGTTGGGGCGGTTGCTGATGGGCAACGAGGAGACGGAAGCCCAACGGACCTTGATCGCGGATGTCACCGTGGCCATCATGTTGGATGTGATCGGTCCTCTGGGCGACGTCATCACCACTCTGCCCGCCGGGCCGTCATACCCTGGCTTCAACGCAGGGCCAAGTTTCCGGTTCTCCAGGGACGGTTATACCCCGCCCCACATGGTGGCGGCCTGGTCGCTGTTCATCGAACGGATGAAAGAACTATCGGCCTACTGCGGCCTGATTCAGGGAGACGACGAACTTAAGGCGGTGTTGAACAGGGTTAGCCGGTCTTTGGCCCAGTACGCCGAGCAACTCGGCAAGCCGGAGGTCGCCGCCGTCTAAGCGCAGGCCGGGGCTACTCTGCGAGACGAGCGTCGCTGTCCCGCAATCTTTGGGCTAGGATCTGGAGCAATCTGATCGTCACCTTGGGTTGCCGTTCCAGTTGGGACAGGAAGACCCACCGGTCGATACCCAGGCACTGGACGTCGTCCAAGGCGCGCACGCTGGCCGTTCTGGGCCACTCGCCCAGCAGGGCCATCTCGCCGAAGACATCCCCGGCGCCGCGCTTGGCCAGCACCTGAGGAGTTGCCGCCAGGTCCCCTTTCAACACCTCGACGTTGCCGGAGACGATGACGTAGAGACCGTTACCTGTTTGACCCTCTTCCACGATAAGCTCGCCGGGGTCGAACGATTTTTCAAATGTGAAGCTGGATATGCTCTCCAGTTGCTCGTCGCTCATTTCCGAGAATAGCCAAACATGGCGTAAAGCCTCTGCTGACATGGCGCATCTCCCTTATTCGATGTAATTTAATTTTCCCTCGCCCACGGGTGGGGCAAGGCTATTTCGCTAAGGGTCTTTAAATTGGATGTCCTTATGGGAGCCGTCGCAGAACGGTTTAATGGCCGACTCGCCGCACCGGCACAGTGTCACCCGGTTGCGGGTCTCCAGGGGTTCCCCGTCTCTCCGCTCCACCAGTATCCCGCCGGTGACCCACAGCGGACCGTCCGCCACCACCGCGACCTCTTTGGGCAGGTCCGGTTCCACCACCTCCGAGCTTTCGTCCGGGGCGTATGTGAGGGTCCCGGAAGGGCACATCTCAACCATGGCTATGATCTTGGCCCGCACCTCAGGGTCTGCTGAGTCCTCCAACATCTTCCAGATGTTGGTGAACCGGTTGCCGCAGTACCCGGCGTGCATGCAGAGGGAGTGGTCGTCCTTGACGATGATCTTCTCGCCCTCGAACACCTTCTCCCGGCTGGAGATCGGTCCGGTGTCCGCCTTTTCGCCGCCGTCGAACGGGACCAGGGTGTGGGTATTGTCGCAGAACGGTTTGGTCTTGGACCGTCCGCACCGGCACAGGCGATAGGTCTCAGCGGTCTCCACGACGCCATCCAAGCGCCAATCCAGAGGCTCTCCGTGCTCGGACATCACCTGAGACTTGCGGACCAACGGTATCTTGCCCCGGACCAGATACGGTCCGTGGGGCCTGACGGTTATCTTCTGCTCCGCGTCACCGGCCATCGCTTCCCTCGCTACATAGGTCCGGACGCTCCCGGTTTTTGATAAAAGTCGGAGAGTCCGGCGAGATACAGGCGTCAGCAATTATGGAGAATCCGGCTGGGAAGTGCAATCGCCTGAAGCCTGAAGACTGTAAGCCGCCGGCTGACCGCTGACTGCTATAATCCCCATTCGTAGCCAGACCAGCTAAGTGAGGTAGACCATGCGTGTTGCAGGTAAAGTGGCCCTGATCAGCGGCGGCGCCGGGGGGATCGGCGCGGCCACGGCCAAGTTGCTGGCGAAAGAGGGGGCCGCGGTGGTGATCGCCGATCTCCTGGAGGATGAGGGACGGGCGGCGGAGGCGCAGATCGCCGAGTCGGGAGGCAAGGCCCTATTCGTGAACCTGGATGTCACCAGTGAAGAGAGTTGGCGTAGCGCCGTCCAGGCGGCGGTGGCCAGTTTCGGCAAGCTGGACATACTGGTCAACAACGCGGGGGTCAGCCACCGGGCTGGCGTGGAAG
>JACZYV010000032.1:0-20599 GCA_022570905.1 Chloroflexota bacterium | reverse complement strand
AACGGGCGGGGCTGGACCTTGACCGGGTAACAGATCCAGGCGGCGCCGCCAACAACTCCAGCGCCCTGTTGTTGGCGGCGTTTTTTCTTCCCTAAAAGCCGCCTCTACGCCCTCTTTGGGTGTGGTAGATTATCCATGCTCGGTGTCCCAACAAGATATTTCTCCTGCCACGGCCAGTGGGGCTATATCGAATGACCGGCCAGGGGATGTGATTCCAGAAGGGCGAATCAAAATTTTAGAGGAGACCAACTGATGCTGATCGTAGACGCGCAAGTACACCTCTGGGCGAACAACATCCCCGGCAATCCCGGCCACCGGCAGATACCCGATTTCACCGCCGATGACCTGCTGAAGGAGATGGACGAAAGCGGCATCAACGCCGCCATTATCCATCCGCCCAGTTGGGACCCAGGGTCCGACGGACTGGCCTTGGAGGCGGCAAAGGCGCATCCCAACCGTCTGTCCATTCTGGGCAAGATTCCCCTGGACAAGGCCGAAAGCCGTTCGCTGGTTGACGGTTGGCTAGACCAGCCTGGCATGCTGGGGTTCCGGTTCAGTTTTACCCAACCACACCAAGCAGCTTGGCCCACCGACGGCACCATGGACTGGCTCTGGCCGGAGGTGGAACGGTTGGGCATCCCGGTTGCCCTGATGGCGTCCAATTACATGTCCATGGTCGCTCCCATCGCGGAGCAGTACCCAGGTTTAAAGCTGATCGTCGACCATCTGGGACGGGTTGGCGGCACGACCGACGCCGAGTGCTTTGCAACTCTGCCGGAGATGCTGGCCCTGGCCAAGTACCCCAACGTGGCGATCAAGGCCACCGGCGCCCCCAGCTATTCCAGCGGGTCTTATCCCTTCAGCAGCATCCACGACTACCTGCACCAGATCTACGACGCCTTCGGTCCGGAGCGCATGTTTTGGGGCACCGACATCACCCGCATGCCCTGCTCCTGGAAGCAGTGCGTGACCATGTTCACCGAGGAATTGCCCTGGCTATCCGAGGCCGACAAAGAGTTGGTCATGGGGAAGGCTGTCTGCAGCTTCCTGGGGTGGGATATTAAAGGGTAGTCCGGGGAGGGACGGTTCGGGGTACCGTAGGGGCACGGTCCCGATTCCATCGGGATGCCCCTTCATTATTGCGATTGCGCAACACTGTCACCCCGAGCGCTAGCGAGGAGTCTCATTGCTTTGGTTAAGTGCGTTGGTGCCTGACAACGAGATTCCTTCCCGATGCATCGGGACCTCGGAATGACAGGTAAAAAGCGTAGGGGCACGGCAATGCCGTGCCCCTACGCTTTTTTAACGCGCCAACCCAGAACTGAGGTGGCAGCGCAGCCGGCCTACGCCAACTCTTCTTCCACCGCAACTGGGTCTTCTGGCATGAGGTCTCCGGAGCCGAGGGTCTTTTCTTCCAGGGCCAGCAGGCGGCGCAGCTCGAAGATCTCGTCGCGGAACTGGGCGGCTTTCTCGAACTGTAGATTTTTGGCCGACTCTTTCATCTGCACTTCCAGGTCCTTGACCACCCTGAACATGTCGGTGCGGGACAGTTCTTTGCGCGCCACGTCGTAACGGGTCCGGCTTTCGGCGATGGCCTTGATGCCTTCGGTGATATCGTGGACCTCTTTCTGGATGCTCTTGGGCTCGATGCCGTGCTGCTTGTTGTGCGCGGCCTGAATGGTCCGGCGCCGGTCGGTCTCGTCGATGGCCTGCCTCATGGAATCGGTGATCCGGTCGGCATACATGATGACGTGGCCGTTGGAGTGGCGGGCCGCCCGGCCGATGGTCTGGACCATGGAGGTCGCGGAGCGCAGGTAGCCCTCTTTGTCGGCGTCCAAGATGGCCACCAGGCTCACTTCGGGCAGGTCCAGTCCCTCCCTCAACAGGTTGATGCCCACGATGACGTCGTAGACGCCCATGCGCAGGTCGCGGAGTATCTCGATCCGGTCCAGGGTCTGGATGTCCGAATGCAGATAGGTGTTGCGGATGCCCATCTCCGAAAGATAATCGGCCAGTTCTTCGGCCATCCGCTTGGTGAGGGTTGTGACCAGGATCCGCTCGGCCCGCTCGACCCTCTCCTTGATCTGCTGGAGGAGGTCGTCGATCTGGCCCTCGGTGGGTTTGACCTCCAGCGTGGGGTCCAGAAGCCCGGTGGGGCGGATCACCTGCTCCACCACGGCGCTGCTGTGTTGCAGTTCGTAGGGGCCGGGCGTGGCCGAGACGTAGACCACCTGATTGATGTGTTCTTCGTATTCTTCGAAATTCAGGGGCCGGTTGTCCAGGGCCGAGGGCAGGCGAAAACCGAAGTCCACCAGGGTGGTCTTGCGCGAGATATCGCCCCGGTACATGCCCCGGACCTGGGGCAGGGTCATGTGGGACTCGTCCACGAACATCAAGTAGTCGTCGGGGAAGTAGTCCAACAGCGTCCAGGGGGCGCTTCCAGGTGGGCGCTGGGACAGATGGCGGGAGTAGTTCTCCACCCCCGAGCAGAACCCTGTCTCCTCCAGCATCTCCAGGTCGTAATGGGTCCGGCTCTCCAGCCGGGCGGCCTCCAGTATCTTTCCGGCGTCTTTAAGCTCTTTCAGGCGCCATTCCAGCTCTTCCCGGATACCGACAACGGCCAGCTCCATCTTCTCTTTGGAGGTGACGAAGTGGTTGGCCGGGTAGATGGACACCTCGGCCAGGTCGGCCAGCACCTCGCCGGTCAGGGGGTCCACCTGGACGATACGCTCTACCTCGTCGCCGAAGAACTGGATGCGCACGGCGGCCTCTTCGTAGGCGGGAACCAGCTCCAGAGTGTCGCCGCGGATGCGGAACTTGGCTCTGGCCAGGTCCATGTCGTTGCGTTCGTATTGCATGTCCACCAATTGGCGCACCAACTGGCTGCGGTTGCGGGTCTCCCCCACTTTGATCTTGGCCACCAGCTTGAAATAGTCGTTGGGGTCGCCCAGACCGTAGATGCAGGACACCGAGGCAACGATCAAAACATCGCGGCGCGTGAGCAGGGACGTGGTGGTGGAGAGGCGGAGCTTGTCCAGCTCTTCGTTCACGCTGGAGTCTTTCTCGATGTAGGTGTCCGACTGGGGAACGTAGGCCTCGGGTTGGTAGTAATCGTAGTAGGACACGAAGTATTCCACCGCGTTATGGGGGAAGAACTCCTTGAACTCGGAGGCCAACTGGGCGGCCAGGGTCTTGTTGTGGGCCATGACCAAGGTGGGGCGCTGCACCTGCTGGACGATGTTGGCCATGGTGAAAGTCTTGCCGCTGCCGGTGACGCCCAACATGGTCTGGCGGGTGACGCCGTTCTCCAATCCCTCCACCAGGCGGGCCACGGCGGCGGGTTGGTCGCCGGTCATCTGGAAATCGGCAACCAATTCGAACTTCCGGTCCTCGGGCGGGGTCCGTGAGTTCCAAACTTCCTGGATGTCTTTGCCGGCGTCGGCCCATTTCTTGCCACGGGCGTAGGTTGCCATCGTCTAACGAGTCCCTTCCCGGTTTCGTCGTACAAGCATTATATAAGGCGATATCAAAAGCCGCACGTTCTTAGTGTCAAGAGGCGGGCCCGGTTCCCGGTTACTTCACCCTCAGCTACGAGTGGCGAACTGCTGCAAGGCGACGCGTATGCGGTCGTCCACCTCGGTCTCGGCCGCGACTGCCGGGGTACCCGCCGCGGACCTGGCCTCGTTGGTGGAGTATCCCAGGGCGGTGAGCGCGGCGATCACCTGACCGTCCACGTCTCCCGAGAGTCCTACTTCGGCGAATTCAGCGTCCTCAACCTTGCCTTTGAGCTCCAAGATTATCCGGTTGGCAGTGCGGGCGCCCACGCCTTGGGCCGATGACAGCGCCGTGGTATCGCCGGTCACTATCGCTGTCTGCAGCCGGGCCGGGTCGAGACTGGAGAGCAACGCCAAGGCGGTTCTCGGCCCCACTCCAGACACCGCGGTGAGCATGCTGAACAGACCCAGGGCGGCAGCATCGGCAAAACCGTAGAGGACCGGCTGGTCGTCGCGGATGCGAAGATGGGTGTGCAGGGTGACCTGCGAGCCCAGGGCCCCCATGCCGGACACCGTATTGGCCGGGACAGACACCTGCAGCGTCACCCCGCCGACGCGGATATGGACCCAGTCTGGGCCGGTGGTTTCCAGTGTCCCCTGCACGCCTACTATCATCTACACACCTACTATCATCTGCACAGCGACTTAGCTGCCATTAACTGGGTTGACCGGCTTAGGGTCAACGTTCTTGTCCTGGGGTAATAATCCGCCCCAAGGCTACGTCCGCCTGTTCCTGGATCAGGTGGCAAAGGCCCACGGCTAAAGCGTCGGCGGCGTCGGATTCGGGAATGTCTTTCAGCCCCAGGGTAGCGGCGACTATCTCCCGCATCTGTTCTTTGGAGGCGGCCCCGTAGTCAGCCACGGCGCTTTTCACCTGGGCCGGGGCGTACTTGAAGATGGGGATGCCCTGGCTGGCGGCGCCGATGAACACCGCGGCCTGGGCCTGGCCTACGGCCATGGCCGCGCCCGGAAAGCTCCGTTCCCCCTTTCCCATGAAGGGCTGTTCCACGGCGATGACGGTGGGGTGGAAGATGGCGATGAGGTTGAGGATATGTGTGTGGAGTTGGTGGAGGCGCTGTTCCAGGGGCATCTTGCGCGGGAGAGAAATCACGCCGTAATCGTCGGCATGGGGATTGGGGCCGTCACCAATCACTCCATAGCCCATGCGTAAGGTCCCGGGGTCGATCCCCAAAATACCCATCACACCACCCGTCCACTATTCGGTTGCTGGAGGCTAATCTAAATATCCCGTACTGCCCACTGTTGGGTCCTTCGACGAGCTCAGGACGAACGGGCAAGACGTCCCACCCGCTCATGGTGACCTAGTCGAACTAACCGGTTGCTACGACTGTGCCTGGTAGCGCTCCAAGACCTCGGGAGAGAAGTCCGCGTTGGTGTAGGCTTTCTGCACGTCGTCCAGTTCTTCCAGGGTGTCCAGGAGCCGCAGGGTTTGCTCCGCCTGTTTGTCGTCCAAGGCGATGGTCGTCTTGGGGACCATGGATAACTGGGCAGCGTCCGGCGGGACCCCTTCGCTCTCCAGCGCTTTCTGCACCGTCTGCAATTGGTCGACGGCCGTGAAAATCTCCAGGAAATCGTCTTCCAATTTCACGTCATCGGCGCCGGCGTCGATGGCGAGCAGGACCAACTCTTCGCCCCGTTCTTGATCCTTCATCTCCAAACCGATCACGCCCAGGTGATCGAAGTTCCAGGCGACACAGCCGTTTTCCCCAAGGTTGCCACCGCCCCGGTTGAAGGCCGACCGCACGTCGGAGGCGGTGCGGTTGCGGTTGGTGGTCAGGCATTGGAGCAGGATAGCCCCGCCGCCGGGTCCGTAGCCTTCGTAAGTAATTTCTTCCAGCACCTCTCCCTCAACGGCTTCGCCGCTGCCGCGCTTCACGGCCCGAGTGATGCTGTCCTGGGGCATGTTGGCGGCCTTGGCTTTGTCCAACACCAAACGGAGGTGGAAGTTCATGTCTGGGTCGGTCCCACCGCCCTTGACCGCGATCGTAAGTTCACGGCTGATCTTAGTGAACAGGGCACCCCGTTTGGCGTCGGCGGCGCCCTTCTGGTGCTTGATTGTTGACCATTTGGAATGACCGGACATAGTCCTGACCTCCTGGGGAGATGGGCTGGCTGAGGCGATTGACGCCAGGGCTTCATTTCCACAAGTGATTGTTTGCCGGCGATCGGTTTGAACGAAATTTTACCAGCGCCCTTTCAGTTTCGATTCTAGCACTAGCCCAAAGCGCGGGTCAAAGCGGTATCAACGCAGACCTTCGGGTAAATCAACAACCATCAGGCCGGCGTCGATGTCTATCTCGCGCACCACGTGGCTCAGGGCGGGCACCAGTATCTCCCCAGCCACGCCGCTGACCACGTATACGTCGTTGCTGCCTGTCTCCAGTATCTCGGCGAGTTCGCCCAGCTCCTCGCCAGCCACGGTGCGGACCTTGAGGCCGATGAGCTGATAGTGGAAATATTCGCCGTCATCGGCGGCCGGGACCTGGGACTGGGTTACGCAGAGCCAAAATCCCGCGAGCCGCAGGGCTTGATCGCGGTCCCGGAAGCCCCGGAACGAGATGATCAGTATGTCGTTGCCCTTGGACCCCGTGAGACGGCTCTCGGCTATCTGGTAGGTCTGGTCTTCGGCGGTGACGCCATCCCGGGACAGAAACAGCGTTTGGCCTGCATCGAAGCGGCCTGGAACATCGCTGGTGACCTTCACCCGTATCTCGCCGTCGCGCCCGTGGGCGCCGATGATACGTCCCACGGCGACAAGTTTTTCGGGAGACGAGGCCGAAGAAAGATCGGAAGGCGGGTCAGAAGAAGTGATCGAAGATGACTCTGACGGTGAGGAGGTATCAGACATGGCTGGGTTCCGAAGGCGGCAACAAGCCCGCTAAAGAAAGGGAGGGAGTTATACGATTTCCAAGACGGCCTGGGTGCCGTCTTTAACAGCCGCCACGCGTAGGAGTACACGCATGGCCTGGGCGACGCGGCCCTGGCGGCCGATGACCTTGCCCTTGTCTTCATCGGCGACTTGAAGCCGGAAGATGATGCGGCCGTCTTCCATGGATTCGGTGACTACCACGGCATCGGGGTCACTGGCCAAAGAACGGGCGATGTACTCAATCAGTTCTTTCATAGGTTATTTAAGTACTCGAGGGGAGTGTGAGGGCTGTTATTCAGCGGTCTCTTCTTCACTGGAGGCTTCTTCTGCCGGGGGTTCGTCGGCGGCCTCATCTGCAGGAGCTTCCTCTTCCGGGGTTTCCTCGGCGGGAGCTTCCTCGGCAGGAGCTTCCTCGGCGGGAGCTTCCGCTTCCGGAGCTTCCTCAGCGGGTGCTTCGTCAGCCGGCGCTTCTTCCGCAGGGGCTTCGGCAACTGCGGCGGGAGCCCCGCCGGTGCTCGGCTCTCCACGGGATTGCTTGGCGCCGGTCTTGAAGGTCTCGGTGCGCTCCATCAGGCCACTTTTGGCCAATATCCTGGAAACGGCGTCGGAGGGGATCGCGCCCATGCTGAGCCAATGGGCAGCGCGTTCATTCTTCAAAGTCACTGCGGGAGGGTCCGCCATGGGGTCGTAGTTCCCGATCCACTCCAAATAGGAACCGTCCCTGGGCGCCGTTACTTCCGCGACAACTATTCTGTAAGAAGGCCGGCCTTTTTTGCCGACCCTGGCAAGCCGAATCCGAATCATCTAAGTTCTATTCTCCTGGGTACCGTCATCGCGGCGCCCGTGCGTGGCGATTTTACGGCGAAGGTAATTTATTGTCAAACTGGCGATGCCTAAAAAGCGTTTTACTTTCTCGGCGTTGCGATGGCCGCCCAACGCCTGATGCGGCCAAACAACTGGGTCCACAAAACTAAAAAAACCGGCGGAATCGCCGGGCAAAAGATCGGGCCCGGCCAACTCTGGGTTGCTTTTCGCCCTACTAGGTACAAACCGGGGTCGAGGGGCGATGGTAGACATTGGCCTGGGCCCGACGTACGGGGTTTTCTTATTTCGAGCTATCCGCTACGAAATGATCACCTCGTCGTGTCCAGACTGATGCCTACCATCGCCCCTGCGCGTTAAACTATCATCCATAAGCCTTCACCTCCTTCATTTATTCCCGCCAAGCGGTTAAGGTATTTTAGCAACACCTAATTTCGAGTGTCAAGACGATTCTTAGCATGTGGCGGCGATTTATGCCCGCTGCATCGACTCCCTGGCTCTTGATTCCGGCCTCAAGGTTTTTAACTCCATGCGCCTTGTCTTCATGGGCACCCCCACTTTCGCCGTTCCCGTGCTCACCGGTCTGGCCGGGCTGGAAGGATGGGAAGTAGTGGGGGTCTACACACCGCCGGACCGCCCCGCAGGCCGGGGCCGCCAACCCCAGTCCTCACCGGTGAAAGACTATGCCCAGGAGCACGGGCTTCCGGTGTTCCAGCCGGCCAGTCTCCGCTCGGCGGAGGCACAAGCTGCGCTGGCGGCGCTGCGGCCGGATGTAATCATCATAGCCGCCTACGGCAAGCTGCTGCCGAAACCGGTCCTCGATCTGCCTCTCCTGGGTTGCCTGAACATTCACCCCTCGTTGCTGCCCCGGCACCGCGGTCCGTCGCCGGTAATCACCGCCATCCTGGGAGGCGACCAGGTTACCGGGGTCACGTTGATGCTGCTGGATGAAGGGATGGACACCGGGCCGTTGATCGCCCGGCAGACATACCAATTAAACGGAACTGAAACGGCGGCGGGGTTGACGCGAACTCTCTTCGAGATCGGCGGAAAGCTGCTGATAGAAAGCCTCCCGCGTTGGCAGTCCGGAGAGCTTAATTCGATGCCCCAAGAAGATTCCCTGGCCACCGTTACCCGGAAATTCGAGCGGGCGGACGGTCTGGCGGACTGGACCCAGACGGCCGAGGAACTGGAGCGGCGGGCCAGGGCCTTCACACCGTGGCCGGGGCTGTTCACCCACTGGAACGGCAGCGGCCTAAAGCTGGTCGATGTCTCGGTCATGCCCACCGCGTCCGCCAGCGATGATGCAGATGTTGGGGTGGTGGTGGAGACCGGGGACCCGGCCGCTCCGGCGGCGGTGGTTACCGCCCACGGATTGCTGGGCTTAAAGACTGTCCAACTGGAGGGCCGCAGGCCCCTGGCCGTGAGCGATTTTCTGCGCGGCGCTACAAATTTCATCGGCACCCGATTGTCCAGCGCGGAAAACGACTAAACGTTTAAAAAGAAATGATTGGATGCTATAGGCAGGAGGCGGACCCATGGCGCAAGCAACCTCCCGGGAGATACCCGGCGAAGCTCAGGTGTTGGGGTGGATGGAATCCCTCAGCAACTGGGGACGCTGGGGCGAAGACGACCAACTAGGCTGCCTGAACTTGATCACGCCGGCCAAACGCCAGCAGGCGGCGGCGCTGGTCAAGGACGGCATCCCGGTAAGCTGCGCCCGGCCCATCAGCACCGACATGCACGCCGACGTCACCTTCCAGGTCCAGCGATTCATGGTGGACAGCGGTGAGGGCCGGACAACTGATTCCACGGAGCGGCAGTACACCCGCCGGGGCGCAGCCGAGTTCATCGGCATGGTGTTCCACGGCCAGAGCATCACCCACATCGACGCCATGTCCCATTATTCCTGGCAGGGGAATCTGTACAACGGCAAACCGGCCAGTATGATCACTTCGCGGGAGGGCGCGCAGACCCACTCGATCGAGGCGGCCTACTCCGGCATCGTCACCCGAGGTGTGCTGCTGGACCTGCCGAAACTGCGGGGGGTTGATTACCTGGACCCCAACGAGCCGGTGATGCCGGTGGACCTGCTGGAGGCCGAAGAAGCCCAGGGCGTCAAGATGGAGGAGGGAGACATACTCCTGGTCCGCACCGGCAACTACAAGATGCGGTTGGACAGCCCGCCCGCCAAGGCCGGTGAGCCGATGACGGCCTGTCAGGTGGCCTGCACCCCGCTCTTCAAAGAGCGGGGCATCGCCATGTTGGGCACCGACACCTCCAACGATTTTCGGCCCTCCCATTACAGCACCGTGGGTTCGCCGCTCCACGTCATGTGCCTGGTCACCCTTGGGCTTTGGCTCATCGACAACGCCAACCTGGAAGAACTGGCCGAGGCCTGCGCCCAGCGTAACCGCTACGAATTCATGCTGACCCTGGCCCCCCTGCGCCTCCGCAACGTGACCGGGTCTCCGGTGAGCCCCATCGCATTGTTCTAGGGAGGCGGGACAGGAGTGATCCCACCCCACCGTCATTGCGGCGCCCGCCGGGATTACGGACGTCTGTAGGGGCGGGTTTCCAACCCGCCTTATCTCTCGTAAAACATGCTCCTTGAGCCAATGCCTTTTGATTTCCAGCGTTTCCTTGGTGGGCCGGGGGAGCCTCCCGTTTCAACGAAGATGATGGCTGATAAAAGGGCAGGTTAGAAACCTGCCCCTACGTATACTCGATCCACCTGCTATGCGCCTACGGTTTTAGATTCCGGCCTTCGCGGGAATGGCGTTGACGGCCCGCCGCTATTTGACGATGGGTATGAACCGCTTGATTATGATGGTGAAGAACGACGCGCCGAACAAGATCGCCCCAATGATCAGCAATGTGAGGGAGGGCCCGGTAAATCCATCGGTCAACTGAGACCCGAAGGAGATCAGGATGTCTCCGCCCAGGTCGGTTACTGACGGCGGCACGCCCGACACCTGGTCGGCGCCGGTCTCTATAACGTCAGCCAGCCTTTTGGGAACCTCGCTCTCAGCGATCTTGCCCGCGACGAAGAAGAACGCCCCGGTGATCAGCAAGGCGATCCCCGGCCAACGCAGCATGCCGGTGAGAGTGGGTAAAAAGACCAGGCCCATCACGATTGCTCCGCCGATCACCATGACCAGGGTGGTCAACTCACCGAAGCTGCGGGCCCGGGAGACCCATTCCCGCCCTTCATCCAGGTCGGCCCTGATCTGGGCCTCTGACCGATCGGGGTTCCACTCACCCAACTGGCGTATCAGGTCAAAACGGTCGCCTTCGCTCAGGTCCTCCCGCACTCTATCAATGGCCTGGTCCATCAGTGGTTCGGCCAGTAGCCGGGCAGAGACCTTCAGCATACCGAGGGTATCGCCGTCTTCGAAGGGCTTTCTCAATACTTCCCGGTTGCTCCTAAAGAGCCGGGCGGTCTCGGCGTCCAGGCTGCCGGAAACCAGCAGAAGGTCGAAAGCCGAGGCGAACACCAACTGGCGGCAGACCCGGTCCAATGCCTTCAATGAAGGGATCGTCGTTGGCACCGCGCCGCCGGCCAGGGCCTCGAACCTTTGGACGAATCGGCCGGTCAGATCGGTCACCGCGGCGGCCGAGCAGCTACTGATACCCGGGTCCTCTACCAGCAGTTCGTCGATCCGGCCGTCGATGTAGGCGAACATGACCGCTTTTACATTCCTCAGAGGTTCTGCTAGCTCGACATACACGTCCAACTCGTCCACGTCCTCGTTGACGTAGGCGATGGTCCGCTCGATGGCCGCTTCCACCTGCGCTTGGATATACGCGGGAGGCATTATCTCGCGCATAAGATCAACGATGTCCTGATGGTTGACGACCTGGATGTCGCCCAGGAACTCCTCGGTCTTGTCCAGCAGTTCCTCGTCCACCAGCACCTCGTCGTAGATGCGGTTATAGGTGTCCTCGGCGGCGATGGTGTCGTTGTAGAAATCGGCGCTCAAGAGCTTGTCGGAAAAATTGTTCAGGATCAGGAAGAATAGGAACCCGACAAAGATGACCACGCCGAGCACCATAGCCGCCCCGCTGCGGAGTATGGAAGTCAAACAACCCATCTCAAGCCCTGTTTCTCCGAATTCGTCATGCCGCGACCACCGTTATGAATGAATGATCGAAGCTCGGCCAGGATGACGATTTTAGCATGGGAAAATCTTTAACACACGCCGAAATCATGACCTGTCCAGGGCAATAAAATGCCCGGCGCGGATTCGCGCCGGGCATTTTCAGATTCAGTTGCCGTGCGGTCAGTAATTGGGCCTGATGTTTTGCAACCGCCTGATGCGCTCTTCCATGGGCGGATGGGTGGAAAACAGCTTGGCCATTCTGGCGCCCCGGAGCGGGTTCACTATGAACAGGTGTGAGGCTCCCTCCGCCACATTTAACGGGCGGTTCTGAGATGCCAACTCCAGTTTTTGAAGCGCGCTGGCCAGGGCCAATGGGTCGCCGGAGTTCTGCGCGCCCGTGGCGTCCGCCTGGTACTCCCTGGTCCGGGAGATCGCGGCCCGCACCATCCCCGCCGCGATGGGCATGACGATGGCCACGATGAGCAGTCCAATGAAGTTGTTGTCCCGGCCCCGGCCGCCCATCCCGCCGAACATGGCCGAAATCTGGGCGAACATGGCCAGCATGGATATGGCGCCGGCCACCGTGGCGACCATCGCCATGATAAGGGTGTCCCGGTTGCCCACATGGGCCATCTCGTGGGCCAGCACGCCGGCCAATTCCTCCCGGGTCAAGATACGCCGGATGCCGGTGGTCACGGCCACCGTGGCGTGAGCGGGATTCCGGCCGGTGGCGAAGGCGTTGGGTGACTCGGACTCGATCAAGAATACTTTGGGCATGGGCAACCCAGCCAGGGACGCCTGCTCACGGACGATGCTGTACAGTTCCGGGTCGTCATTCTCGGTGATGGCGATGGCGTGGGTCATCTTCAAAGCGATGCGGTCCGAGAACCAATAGGCGCCGAAATTCATGGCGATGGCCAGGAACAGGGCGAAGATGACGCCCGGGACGCCTCCAAGCATCGCGCCCACCAGCAGGAGCAGGGCCGACATCACCATCATCAAGAAGAATGTTTTAACCGTGTTCATCGCGAAAAGGACCTCTTATTTGGGAGACTCGCCGGGGAGACATCCGGGACGCTTTCGAGGGGGCTCGAGACCAGATACAAAATGCTGTGCCGGCCCGCCAAATTATAGCATCTTGACGGGTTGATATTTAAATCTACGCCCGCCTGGCCAGTCTCGGTTTCAATTGACACCCGTGGTGCTTGGTGATACCTTTCACAAGGTTCCCGCAGACTCGTTTCCGGCCATTAGCCGGCCGTTTCCCATAGGAGAGCTATGGCTATCAGGATAGGCGTTCTGGCGAAACAAGTGATCGACCCGGAGATGCCCATGGCGGCGTTCCGGATCGATGAGGGGTCAAAGAAGGTTGTCCCCCCGCCCAATATACCGCCGGTGGTGAACGGCTTCGACGAGAATGCGGTGGAAGCCGCCCTGAAGATCAAAGACTCCCAGGAAGCCACCGTAACCGTGATCTCCACGGGCACCGAATTCGCACTGGACGTGATGAAGAAACCGCTGTCCATGGGCGCCGACGAGTTGGTCCTCCTCCAAGACGACGCCTTCGAAAACACCATCGACAGCTTCCTGACCGCCCAATTGCTGGCGGCGGCGATACGCAAGCTGGATGGGTTTGACCTGATTATCTGCGGACGCCAGGCCTCCGACTGGGACAACGCACAGGTGCCCCTGGGCGTGGCCGAGATCCTGGGCATGGCCTGCATCTCCCTGGGCAAACGAGTTGACGTTATAGACGGCAAGGTGCGTGTCGAACGGATCATCGCCGACGGTTATGAGGTTGTTGAGGCGCCCCTGCCGGCGTTGGTCACGGTGAGCAACGAACTGGGCCAGCCTAGGTACCCGACCCTGCGGGGAATCATGGCGGCCACCCGGAAGAAGCCGACCATCTGGAGCGCCGCCGACCTGGACCTGGACGCTGCTCAATCGGCTTCACGCATCACCCTGCGGGAACTATTCGTTCCGGTCAGCGACCGGGAATGCGAGATCATCGAGGGAGAGGACCCGGCAGATTCGGGCCGGCTCTTGGCCCTGAAACTGCGGGAAGACAAGATCATCTAACGCCCCTTCCCCCAACTTTTAATAGATCTAAGTCTGACGGTCCATCTGGACCTGCAGAGTGATTCCAAATGCACGGGAGGCCGTGATGGCTGAAGGCACCGGAGTATTGATATTGGGCGACGCCTCGGGCGGAGAACTGAGCAGCACGACCCTTGAGTTGCTGGCCGCCGGTCAGAAGGTCGCCGCCGATCTGGGCGAAGAATTGTCTGTGGCCCTTCTTGGAGACACCCTGGACGTGCCGGCCCAACAGGCCATCGCCCACGGCGCACAGAAGGTCTATGCCGTGAATCACCCGCTGCTGGCCGATTACCAAGTCGACCTCCACTTGACCGCCATAGAAGCTCTTTGCCGAGAGACCAGCCCCCGGGTGGTGCTGGTCGCCCGCACCAATGAGGGCCGGGAATTGGCCCCTCGGTTGGCCTTCCGTCTGGGTGTCGGATTGGCCCAGGACTGTTTGGAAGTTTCAGTGGACGCCGCCGAGAAGAAGCTGCTGGCCAACCGGCCGGTGTACGGCGGCAACGCCATCGCCGTGGTGAGCTGCGACCAGACCCCGCAGATCGCCGCCATCCGCCCCAAGGCCTACGAGCCCATCGAGGCGGACTCCTCACGCCAAGGCGAGGTCGTCTCATTCCCAGTGGAACTTGACGCATCCATGGCCCTGACCAAGGTCGTGGACACGGTCATTGAAGAGGCCGAAGGCGTGAAGTTGGAGGACGCCCACATCGTGATCTCCGGAGGACGTGGACTGGGCGGGCCGGAACCCTTCGCCCACTTGGAAGAACTGGCCAAGATCATGGGTGGCACCGTTGGCGCTTCCAGGGCCGCGGTGGACTCGGGCTGGGTTCCGTCCAGCTATCAGGTGGGGCTGACCGGGAAGACCATCACGCCGGACCTATACATCATGGTGGCGATCTCGGGCGCCAGCCAGCACATGGCGGGGTGTTCCGGGGCCAAGGTCATCGTGGCCATCAACAAGGACGCCGAGGCCAACATCTTCAAAGAGGCCCGGTACGGAGTGGTCGGAGACTGGGAGACCGTTCTCCCGGCGCTCACCGCAGCCGTCCGGGAACTGGTCCAGAGCTAGCGGCCGTATCTGAGCGGAACTGACGTTCGACCCGCTAGAGCTTTTACTCCAAGACTATGTTGTCGATCAACCTGACCGGGCCCATGTGGACCGCGGCCGAGACCATTGCCCGGCCTTCCACCCGCTCCAATTCATCCAACGTCGCCATGCCCGCCACGCTTACGTAATCGATCAGTTCCACCCCGGATTCCGCCTGCAATATCTCCTTGGCCGCCTCCCGCAACGTGTCGCCGTCACGTTCTCCCTCCGCCCAAAGCAGGTACGCCCGGCAGAGCGCCCGGTGCAGGACCGGGGCAGCCTGCCGCTGCTCCGGTGAAAGCTGAACGTTACGGCTGCTCATGGCCAGGCCGTCCGGTTCCCGGATGGTGGGCATCACCACCACTTCCACTCCCATATCCAGGTCCCTGGCCAGCTTCTGGACCACCACCGTCTGCTGGCCGTCCTTCTGGCCGAAGTAGGCCCGGCCGGGCCGCATCAAGTTGAATAGCTTGGATACAACTGTCGCCACCCCCCGGAAATGGCCGGGACGGTGCAACCCCTCCAGCTTTTCGCCCAACTGGCCCACCTCCACCCAGGTGTTGAATCCCTGGGGATAGACCTCGTCGACCGTGGGGGTGTAGACCAGGTCGATGCCGTGGCGGCGGAGCAGGTCCAGGTCTCCTTCCAGGTCTCGGGGGTATTTCTCCAGTTCATTTCCGTCGCCGAACTGGGTTGGGTTCACGAAGATGCTCACGACAACCGTGAGGTTATCGGCCCGGGCCTGGTCAACCAGGCTCAGGTGCCCGGCATGGAGGGCGCCCATCGTCGGCACCAACCCGATGGGCTTTACGGCCTCGCGGCAGGCCTGGGACATCTCTTCGTTGGTGCTGATCACCCGCATCTTGTCAGGTAAAGTCTGCGCCATTTGTAAACACTCTGAATCTCGGGCTAATCACGATATTGAAACTGGGGTGGCTAAACCGCCAATTCGCTGATGGACGGGATACCGCCCAGTCCGGTTGCCTGCCGGACGGCCCGGAGCACCGCCTGGGCCGTTGCTTCCACCGCGGCTGCTCCCAGGGCGGTGAGGTCCACGGATGACTGGTTATGTCCGGTGGCCATGGCGAACATGGTGTCGCCGTCCCGGACGGTATGGCAGGGGCGGATGGCCAGGGCCAGGCCGTCATGGCTCACCCTGGCCAGGTAATTGGCGTCTTCCTTGGTGATCTTGGCGTCGGTGGCCACCAGCCCGATGGTGGTGTTGACCGGGCCTGCCGGGGCGTCGGCCCCGCCCTCCAGCAGCAGCGCCACTGAGTCGTCGAACCCGCCGCCGGCCCGCCTGGGTCCGGCCAAGAGCTGCCCGTTGGTGTAGTCCCAGATGCCGCCCACGGCGTTCACCGCCACGGCGGCAGCCACTGTTTGGCCGGTGGCAAGGGTGATGGCGGCCGAGCCGATACCGCCCTTCACCGCCCGTTCGGCGCCGCCCAACTTGGCCACGGTGGCCCCGGTTCCGGCGCCCACGCTGCCTTCTGTCATGGGGGCGGAACTGGCTGCGAGGCAGGCGCTACGGCCTTCTTCCAGACCGGGCCGCACTTCCGAAGTGATCAGTCCAAGGTCGTACAGAATGGCCGCTGAAACAATGGGGACGATCACGGGAGCTTCTTTTGGACCCACCTTGAACCCGATCCCCTGGGACTCCAGATAGGCGACAACCCCGGATGCGGCGTCCAGGCCGAAGGCGCTGCCGCCGCTGAGGACAACGGCATGGACCTGTTCGACGCGGTGGACCGGACGGAGCAGGTCGGTCTCTCTGGTGCCCGGCGAACCGCCGCGAACATCCACCCCGCCAACCGCGCCCTCACGGCAGAGGAAAACGGTACAACCGGTGGCGTGTTCCAGATCGGTGTAGTGGCCCGCCTCCAGCCCAGCCACCGTGGTGATGGTCTGGTTCAAGAGGTCCTCAAGTAACTGGAGAGGACCTGTATCCGGGCAAAAGAAACACCCCGACGCAGCGGGGCGCGATTCATAGGCTGGAAAAGTTTTCGGGCCGTCTCGGTCATCTCAGATCCCAGCGGCGGTGCTGTAGCCGGATTGATTGGATGTTCGTGCCTGGCGCTCACCCCCTCTCGGGTGGATGGCAGGTACATTCTAAGCTGGCCCCAAATGGGTGTCAAACAAGAAAATAGTCTTTGGATCAGGTTCCAGCGGGCCTCTCCGCCCGGTGGTTTGGGAAGGGGATAAAGACGATGATCACGGCCGAGACGAGGGTCAAGATGCCCACGTAGTAGAAGATGGAGCCGTAACCGCCCAGGTCCTGGATGATGAACGCCGCGAGGAAAGGCGACCCGAGCCCAAGCATTCCGTTGATCCCGAAGATCAGGCCGGAGGCGGTGGCTTCGGTGCCTTTTTCCACCATATCCAGCACCGCGGCCAGGATGATCTGCTGGAGGGCGAAGCTGAACAGTCCGATCCCGCCCAGCAACACGGCCAACATCAGGCTGTCCCCGGCCCTGACCACGAACATGGTCAAGACGGCGGCGATGATCAGTCCCGGCACCAAGACCTGCTTCCGGCCATATTTGTCAGACAGATAACCAAGTATCGGCGCGGATATTATGCCCATCCCCGTGAGCAAAGACAGGTGGACCCCGGCGCTGAAGTACCCCATGTCCAGCCCGCCGTCGGTTGCGTTTTTGAGATAGAAGGGGGACCACTGAAAGAGGGCGTTGTTGGCCACTCCACGGATCGCCGCCGCCAGCACCAAGGTTGCGACCACCGGGTTCTTGAACATGGCCAAGCCTTCCCGGTAACCGGCCAGCACCCTCCGTTGGGGTTTCTTGTCTCCCTGTTGGTCCCCATCCTCGATCCCCAGGTCTTTCAGCGACCACCAAACGAATACGGCCATCACGGCGGCGGGGATGGCGTAGATCAGCAGGATGTGCCGCCAGAGCATGAAGGTCAGAAGTCCACCGGCCACCAGCGGGGCCAGAACGTTGCCGATATTGGAGCCGAAGCCATGGATCGATATGGCGAACCCGCGCCGGTCGGGGAAACGCCGTGAAATGGCGGCGGTGGCAGGCAGGTGCCAGAGAGCTCCGGGGATGGACACGATGAACACGGCGAAAACCAGCACGCCCAGGTTGGGAGATGCGGCTACGATCAAGAATCCCAGGGAGGCCCAGATCATGCAGCCGGTGAGGATCGGCCCCCAACTGGCCTTCGTCTGGTCGACGATAGCCCCGCCAAACAGACTGATCGCTCCGGAACCGCCCTGGCGGATGCCCAGTAAGATGGCCACCTGAAAATTGGTGAGGCCCATGGCGGCCTGGATGGCGGGCATGAAAACCGGGAAACCCTGATCGTAAAGGTGGGAGATCCCGTGGCCGAAGGAGAGGCTGCCCAGGATGAAGTTCCGGCTCCGCCTGCGTCCCACCGGTCTCTGTATCGCTTCCGCCATCAAATCCTTTGCCGAGGCAAACGTTTTCGAATACTCCGGGCCACGGCTGATTCTAATGTCTGTGGGTAGGGTGCGCAAGTTGGACACTTGGTTGACGCTTGGCTGACAGCTAACAGCTCTCAGCTTTCAGCCTTCGGTTTTTTTAATCCGGCGGGAATCCCTTATCGTTCCCCAGGGTCCTCAGACCGATTCCAGGCTCGGGACCGGTATGCTATGCTACGGCAAATTTACCGCCCGGCGAGTCTGTTCGTGCGTATTTTTGGCGAGCGGTCTTTACGGTAATTCGTTCGTCCTGAGCTCGTACTGAGCTTGTCCTGAGCTTGTCGAAGGACCGTCGCTTCGGCGCGGTGATGTTTCGACGGAGCTTGCCACGAACGTCCGCGAACCCCGTTCGTAGATGGGAATGACTGGCACGAACCGGCCGATAAATCTACCTGTGATACCGGAGGGAACGGCATGCCCTACGAGGGATTGAGTTTGAAGGGTCAGACCGCGTTGGTGACCGGTTCCGGCCGGGGCATCGGCGCGGCCCTGGCTGTGGGATTGGCCCAAGCCGGGGCTGATGTGGCGGTGTCGGACCGGCCCGACCGCCTCGACCTGGCGGAGGAGACCAGGACCAAGGTGGAAGCCGAGGGCGTCAAGAGCGGCGTCTACCCCCTGGACGTCCTGGACTTGCCCGGTATCCCAAAGGCCATCGACCAGGTGGTGCGGGACTTTGGACGGCTGGATATCCTGGTCAACAACGCCGGGATCCGGATCCCCAAGCCGGCCCTTGAGGTTACCGAAGAGGACTGGGACGCGACCATCGACATCAACCTGAAGGGTGTGTTCTTCTGTGCCCAGGCGGCGGGGAGGCACATGGTGGCGCAGGGATACGGCAGGATCATTAACCTTGGGTCGCAGCTTTCGGTGACCGCTTCCAAGGGGCGGGCCTCCTACTGCGCCAGCAAATTCGGCGTCGCCGGGATCACCAAGGTCATGGCCGTGGAATGGGCGCCCCACGGCGTGACGGTGAACGCCATCGGCCCCGGCCCCACCAGCACTCCCGGCATGCTGGCCGCCGACACCCGGACGCCTGACGAGGTGGAGGAAGACCTGGCAGCCCACCTGCCCTTGGGCCGCCGCATGGACCCGGAAGAGATGGTCGGCGCGGTGATCTATCTGGCCAGCAAGTCCTCGGCGGGGACCACCGGACACCTGCTGCTGGTGGACGGCGGCTGGACCGCGATCTAGGAGGTTGCTGATGGGTAAGTTCGATGGCAAGGTGGCCTTGGTCACCGGCGCGGGCCGGATGCGGGGTATCGGCCGGTACGCGGCGTTGGCGTTCGCCAAAGAGGGCGCAAGCGTGGTCGTCACCGGCACCGGCCGCGACCCATCGACCTTCCCCGATGACGAACGGGAGGCTGGTTGGCGGGACGTGGACAGCGTGGCCCAAGAGATCAACGAAAGATTTGGGCGTGGTCCCGATAAGATCGGGATGCCGTTGGTGCTGGACGTTTCCGACCCGGCCCAGGTGCAAGAAGCAGTGGACCGCACCGTGGCCGAGTTCGGGCGGGTGGACTTCCTGGTCAACAACGCCAGCGCCTCCCGCATGGCCGCGTGGGCCGACTTTGTGGACCTGACACCGGAAGCCTGGCGGCACGTCATGGACGTCAAGGTCACCGGGGCGTTTCTGTGCACCCAGGCCGTCACCAAGGAGTTGATGCGCCAGGGCGGCGGCGGCAGCATCGTGAACGTGATCTCCGTGGAGGCCAAGATCAGCCGGGCGACGGACCTGGCCTACGCCACCGCTTCCGGCGCGCTTTACACCTTCACCAAGAAGGCGGGCCGGGCCCTGGCGCCCCACGGCATCAGGGTGAACGGCATCAGCCCGGGCACCACCGATACAGCCCGCAACGACACCCTCTACGGATACCCGCGCACCCAGGACTGGGACGACCGGCTGAAAACCATCCCCCTGGGCCGGGCGGGGACACCCGAGGAGATGGGCAATTTCGCGGCCTGGCTCTGCAGCAAAGAGGCCGAGTTCATCGTCGGCCAGTGCATCGAGATAGACGGCGGCCAATCGGCCTAAAGTAGGATCCATACGATTCTGGAGTGACGTCATGAGCCTCGAAGACCTGGAGAAACGGATAAAAGTCCTGGAAGACATCGAGGAGATCAAGAAGCTGAAACGGCGGTACTGCGCCCTCTGCGACGACCACTATGACGCCGACGCCCTGGCCGAGCTTTTCACCGAGGACGCGGTGTGGGACGGAAAGGAACGTGGCCGTAACGATGGCCGGGAAGCGATCCGGCAGTTCTTTCAAAACGCGCCCAGCCGCCTGCCCTTCGCCATCCACATGGTGATGAACCCGATCATCGAGGTGGACGGAGACCGGGCCACCGGGGTCTGGTACCTGTTCCAGCCCTGCACCTACGCCGAGGGCAACCAGGCGGTGTGGGGCTCGGCCCGCTACGACGAGGAGTACGTGCGGGTGAACGGGAAGTGGATGTTCCAACACCTGACCCTTAGTTCTCACTTCTGGACTCCATTCGATAAGGGCTGGGCGGAAACCCAGTTCGCTTCATAGCGCCAGGACGCGGGACCAGAACATGCAGGCAGACCACAGCAATAAGATGGACGGCATG
>JACZYV010000031.1:0-20629 GCA_022570905.1 Chloroflexota bacterium | reverse complement strand
ACGGGTTCACGGCGGCGGGTGTTTAGCTCATTCATTCCGGCTAAGCCTTCCACCCCTCCAGGTTGTAGGCCATGTCCCAGAACTGACGCTCAAGACGAACGCTGGTGAGGTAGGCCTGGCCCATGGCAGCCAGTTCGGATGCGCCCGCCTCGTCGCCGATGCGGCCGGCCATCTCGCGGATGTGGTGCGCCAACGCGGCAAATTCCTCCGATGTGTACATCTCGATCCACTTGGCGTAGAGGGGCGCGTTTTGGGGCAACCCCTGCCGCAGCAGGTGGTCGCCGATCTCCCAGTAGCCCCACTGGCAGGGCAGCAGCGATGCCACCAACTCCCCAAAACTGCCCTGATGGGCGGTCTTCAGCAGGAAACTGGTGTAGGCGACAGTGCTGGGAGCCGCCACGGTGGCCTCCAATTCCTGGGCGTTGATCCCGAATTCTTGGCAATAACTGCGGTGCAGCGCCATCTCCACGTTCAGGGTCTCGTCCAACAGCCCCGCGAACCAGGACATGTCATCCAACCGGGGAGCCCGGGCCGAAGCCAAAGCCAGCGCCCGGCTGTAGTCGATCAGGTAGGCGTAGTCCTGGGTCACGTAGTGTTTGAACTTCTCCACCGGCAGGGTGCCATCGCCCACGCCGGTGACGAAAGGGTGGGCCAAGATTGCCTGCCTGATGGACTGGCTCTGACGCTCGATGTCGGCTATGAATCCCATGTAAGGCCCCAAAAATTCATTTCAAATTGGTTGAAACTGCCTGGATTTGTCGCGAAAAGAGGGATATATTTCTTCGGTCGTGGATTGGTCTGCTTCCTCTCTCGCAAAGTTTTAGCGGTGAGCTTGATTTTAGGAGGGGCGCAGCGGGCAGTCAATTTCCGGCGATGCGAACTGGCGGACCGGACGGAGTTTGGCCGCGGACCGGGCCCGCTTCCCCCTCAGACCGGGCATGCCGTATAATTAACCAGGCCTCTTTTGATGAGGCCAAATCCCTTTTCCGATCGGCCACGCCAATCGGAAGACCCAACGGAAGTAACCAACAATGGAAGTAGTTTTCACACAAGACGTTCCCAATAAGGCCAGGGCGGGCGAGGTCCGCCGGGTGCCCGATGGATACGCCCGCAACTATCTATTGCCCCAGGGCTTGGCCGAGATCGCCACACCCGAGGTGCTGAAGCGGCTGCATAAGATCACCGCCGTCGGAGACGAGGTGCGCGTCCGCGAGACCGCCGTCATGGAAGAATTGGCCAGCGGTTTGGACGACGTTACCATCACCCTGGCGGCCAGGATCACTCCCACCGGACGGTACTACGGGACCATCACCAGCGCCCACATCGCCATGGAATTGGCCGACAAAGTAGGGCGGGAGGTGGAACGCCGCTGGGTGGAGATATCCGAACCCATCCGTGAACCCGGCGAGTACGATGTGACACTCCGGTTCTCAACCGAAGTCACGGCCACGATACACGTCAACGCAGAGGTGGAAGAATAGGGCGATGTACGCCGAGAAGCTTTTACCCCATGACTTGGAGGCGGAGGAAGCGGTTGTTGGGTCGGTCTTGATCGATGGGGACTGCTTCTCCCGCGTTGCGCCTTACATCAAGGCGGATGATTTCTACCGCGAGAGGAATCAGCTTTGTTTTGCCGCCTGCGAGGCCCTCTTCCAGCGGGATGAGGCCATTGACCAAGTCACGCTGGCCAGGGAACTGAGCCGCTCCAGCCAGTTGGAGACCGTGGGCGGCATGGCCTACCTCAGCCACCTGATCTCCGTCACTCCCACCTCGGCCCACTCAGAACACTACGCCAACGTGGTGGCCCGCACCGCGACCATGCGGAAGCTCATCGATGTCGCTTCCCGCATCTCGACCATGGGCTACCAAGACACCGACGACGTGGACGCCACCCTCCGCCAAGCTGAGGACGCGCTGTTCACCATTCGGGGCACCGACACAAAACGGGGCTTCTTGCCGTTGCGGCAGATCTACGACCAATACCTGGAAGACCAGGCTGCCATCGCCGATCCGATCCGCGAAAACGCCGGCCCGATAATGGTCGGTTACACCGACTTAGACGAGCTTCTGGGTGGCATCCAACGGTCGGACTTGGTGATTCTCGGCGCCCGGCCGTCCCTGGGCAAGAGCACCTTGGCGCTGAATATCTGTTTGAACGCCGCCAAGAACGGCTCAACAGCGGGGATCTTCAGCCTGGAGATGAGCCGGGAGCAGTTGGCCATTCGTATCCTGTCTTCCGAGGCCGAGATCGACTCCCACCGGTTGCGTCTGGGCCTGCTCACCGAAGCTGAAGGGGAACGGATCACCGACGCCATCGGTCAGCTCTCCGATCTGCCAGTCTATATCGACGACACTCCGTTCCAAACCATGATCGAGATGCGGAGCAAGGCCCGGCGCCTGTCCCTGGAGCACGGGCTGGACCTGCTGGTGGTGGACTATCTCCAGTTGATCCAGGGAAGGGGGGGCCGCAGCGACAACCGCGTGCAGGAGATCAGCGAGATTTCCCGGTCGCTCAAGATGATGGCCAGGGACCTGAATATCGCCCTCATAACCTGTTCCCAGCTAAGCCGTGGCGTGGAGCAGCGTACCGGCCACCGGCCCATGCTCTCCGACCTGCGGGACAGCGGAAGCATCGAGCAGGACGCCGACGTGGTGATGTTCCTCCACCGGGAAGACCTCTATTTCACCGAAGACGAATGGGCCCAGCAATATCCCGGCCGCCCGTACCCTAGGAACGTTGCTGATCTGATCGTAGCCAAACACCGTAACGGGCCCACCGGCAGCCTGCAGCTTTACTTCCGGACCAACTTTGTCCGGTTCGATTCATTCACCAGGGTGGACGACTTCTAACATGGCGCCTTCCGGGGCCTTCTCCGGCTTTGCTGGATTCACTGGGAACACCCTCTACACCCCGGTGCCCAACCCGGTGTTCGGACCCATCTTGGAGCAGATCCAGGACCTGGCCGAACTCAAGGTGACCCTGCGCGGTCTGTGGCTGTTCCACCGCAAACGTGGGACCGAAAGGGCCGTTTCCCTGGACGAATTTCTGGCCGACCGCTCGCTGATAAAAGGCCTAAAGTCCGCGGGCAAGGAGCCGGGCGAAGAGATACGCCACGGACTGCGGCTGGCCGTGACCCGGGGCACGTTTTTGACCCATCAGGTGGAGGGGACGGGCACGGTCTTTCTACTGAACACCGAAGCCGGCCGCCGGTCCATCTCCAGGCTGGACGCCGGGGAGGCTGGGGCTGAAGCCGGGGAAATCCCGTCTTTGATTGGCCATGGGCCGGCGGCGGATGCGCCGGAGCTGGAACGGCCCAACATATTCGCCCTTTACGAAGACAGCATCGGTTCATTGTCGGCGCTGTTGGCTGACGAGTTGAAAGAGGCGGAAGGGCGCTACCCGGAAACCTGGCTCCGGGAGGCCTTCGGCATCGCGGTGGCGGAGAATAAACGCAGTTGGCGCTACGTGGCCGGCATCCTGAGGCGCTGGAACGCCGAGGGTAGAGAGAACAGAGGGGGAGTCAGAAGGGGGGAAGATGGAAAGCCTGGGCGACATACTGAGAAGGATCACGGCCAGAAATATCTCGAAGAATACCAACGGCGGAGGGGTGCTCCTCCCCGCCAGCGAGCCGGCCGCTGATCTCTGCCCCCAGTGCAACGGCAGCGGCTGGGTCACCCGCCGGGTGCACATCGGCCATCCCGACTTCGGACAGGCAATCCCTTGCACCTGTCAGCAGACCCAGGACGCAGACACCCGCGCCGCCGCGTTGCGCCGCTACAGCAACCTGGGCGCCCTATCCCGGATCTCGTTCGCCACCACCGATCTGGAAGGGCCGTTGGCCGATGTCCCCAGCCGGCAGATGTTTTCAGAGGGGGTCACGGCCGCCGCCCGGTTCGCCGAGGACCCCCAGGGCTGGCTGGTGCTAACCGGCCCCAGCGGTAGTGGCAAGACCCACCTGGCGGTGGCCATCGCCAACCGGTGTATCGAAAGGAACCAGACCGCCTTTTTCATCGTCGCCGCCGACTTGCTCGACCATCTCCGGGCGGCCTATTCGCCGGACAACCCCGTTTCCTACGACGAGTTGTTCGAGCAGGTGCGCAACGTCCCCGTGTTAGTCCTGGACGACCTGAGCATGGCCAACGCCACGCCCTGGGCCCAGGAGAAGCTTTTCCAGGTGATCAACCACCGCTACAACAACGCGCTGCCCACGGTGGTCACGGTCCGGGGGCCGTTGCAACGCCTGGACGATGCGCTGCGCACTCGGCTTGAAGGCGCGGCTGGGACGTCCACGGTTGTCCAATTGGGCAACTTCAATAGCCGGCTGGTCCTGGGCATCGGAGAAGTGCGCGCCGAGATGCTCGAGCGGATGACCTTCGAGAATTTTGACACCAAGGGTGGAGCAAACGCCTCTCCCGAACAACAGGAGTCCCTTGACCGGGCCATGCACACCGCCCAAACGTTCGCGGCCGGCCCAGAAGGCTGGCTGCTTTTCAACGGTCCACGCGGTTGCGGAAAAACCCATCTTGCGGTGGCCATCGCCGGCGAACGGCTCAAACAGGGCAGCCAGGTGTTCTTCGCCTTCGTCCCCACATTGTTGGACCACCTCAGGGCCACCTTCAGTCCCGACAGCCCGGTGGGCTACGACGAGTTGTTCGAGCAGATAAACTCGGTTGCGCTGCTGGTGTTGGACGACTTGGGAGCCGAGAGCAGCACCGCCTGGGCTGAAGAGAAGCTCTACCAGATAATCGTCCACCGCCACGAGGCCCGCCTGCCCACTGTCATCACCACCGTCTCCACGATAGACGAGCTGGAGGACACCAGGTCCCGCATCGCCTCGCGCCTGGTTGACGGCATGGTGGTGGACTGGCTGCCCATATCCGCCCCCAACTACCGCGACCAACGCCGGAGCGGTTGAACGGGAGCGGACTTCCTTATTCCCGTTGATGAAAATGCGTAGGGGCGCGGTCCCGATCGAATCGGGATGACCCTATTTTTTATGCCTGTGGCCCTGTAATACTCTGATGAGATTGCTTGGCTGAAAGCCACTAAAATCCCCCCGTAGCCCCCCTTTGCAAAGGTGGGGGTTGGGGGGATTTCCGCCTTCCCCCTTGACAAACGTATCGGCGCTGTTAATATTTAACCATATGGTTAACTATCAGACAGAAGCCTTGAACTTTACATTCTCAGCATTGGCTGATCCCACACGCCGCGCCATCTTGGAGCGGTTGTCTTCCGGCGATTCATCGGTCATGGCCTTGGCCGAGCCCTTCGACGTCTCGCTGCCGGCCATCTCCAAACAGCTACGGGTCCTGGAACGGGCCGGGCTGTTGGTTCAGGAGAAGGACGGACGGGTCCGGCGGTGCCGCCTGGAGGCCCAGCCCATGAAAGAAGCGGTCGATTGGATCGCGCAATACCGGCGGTTCTGGGAGGACAAACTGGATTCACTGGCCAGCTATCTGGAGGAGATAACGCCTTTGGAAGGCGGTCCGAAAATAGATAACGCAGAACCGAAAGATATGGAGGGAGGGAACCCATGACCCAATCAGCGTCGCAGACCGGCATCACTTTTAGCATCAGCAAAACCATCAACGCACCCCGGGAACGGGTGTTCGCCGCCTGGACCCAACCCGAATTACTGCACCAATGGTGGGGGGCGCACGAAAGCTTCTCCGCGCCTATCGCCGAGGTTGACCTAAGGGTCGGCGGCAAGTATCGCCTGGGGATGCTGGAGCCCGGAAAAGACGCCCCTTACGTATGTTACGGCGTCTACCGGGAAGTGGACCCGCCGGAGAAGCTGGTTTTCACCTGGACCTGGGAGAAGACGCCTGGCGACGACTCGGACTTTGTGCCCGCCGAGACCTTGGTCACGGTGGAGTTCATCGACAAAAGCGGGGCCACTGAGGTGGTGCTAACCCACGAGCAGTTCCCCGATGAGCACATGCGGGACGAGCATGAGGGAGGCTGGGTCGGCTGCCTGGATGGGCTGGAACGGTTGTTCGCTTCTACCAAGTAACTTGGCTGAAAGCCATTAAAATCCCCCCGTAGCCCCCCTTTGCAAAGGGGGGTTGGGGGGATTTCCGCTGCCCATCAGCAAATATCGCCCGTCTCCCGCCTGCGGTCTAACTAAACCCCTGGCCGCTCTCGTTCATGCTCACGTAGCGCTGTCCGCTGCCGATGATCAAGTGGTCCAGGACTTCGATGCCCAATAGCTTGCCCGCCTCCACCAGGTCTTTGGTGATGGCGATGTCGTCATCGCTGGGGGCGGGGTTTCCCGAAGGATGGTTGTGGACCACGATCAGCGACGGAGCGTTGCTCCGGACCGCCGGCCTGAATACCTCCGCCGGCCGCACCACCGAGCTGTTGACGTTGCCCACGTAGATCTCGTGGGTGCTGAGCACCTCGTTACGCGTGTTCAGCAGTATGACCCGCAGGTGTTCTTGGTCCAAAGCGCCCATCTCACCGGTGACCAGGTTGGCCGCATCCTGGGGCGTGGTGATGATTATCCGCTCCTCGGGCGCCAGAGATATGAACCGGCGGCCCAATTCCAGCGCCGCCAGCAATTGACAGGCCTTGGCCTCGCTCAGTCCCCGTTCACCGCATAGTTCGGCGAAGGCCGCTTTGCCCAGCCCCGCAAGACCCCCGAACCGCGTCAATAGCCGGGACGATAATGAGATCACGTTCTCGCCGGTGGAACCCGTGCGCAGCAAGATGGCGATAAGCTCGGTGTTGCTCAGGTGCTTGGAGCCGTACTCCACCAGCCGTTCCCTGGGCCTTTCGCCGGTGGGCATCTCGCGTATGGTCGGCTGGCGCGGCGTGGAACTCTCGGTTGCTGCGGGAGTCGTCATCGGCGTCGTTTTCCTCTGGAAGAGACTTTTGGGGGAAATGATCCAGCCGGGGCCACAGGAGTAAACCAGTCCATTGGAGCCCAGACGCCGGTTTATTTCAAGAAGCAACTGTCAATGGAGCAGCCGGAAAAACAGCAAGAAGAGCCGCTAAGCGGCGACTTCGATGGTCTCTACCGGATAGAGCGCCCGCCATCCCTCGATCCCTCCAGACAATGCGGAGGCATCGATGCCGTGTTCCCTAAGCTGCTGCGCCACACGGACGCTGGTTGCATCGGCGGGTCAACTACAGTAGGTGACCACCTCCCGGCCCGGAGGACAGTCACCGGCCCATTCAACGGCCCCGTCAGGCAGCACACGTATGGAACCGGGGATCCTGGTCCCGTCGTGGTTGTAGCTGGCCCGGGTCCTCACATCCACGACCAGTGGCGGGTCCGGCTGTGACAGGCGGTCCGATAGCTCTTCAGGCGAGACCATGGGGACTTCACCCTCATGGCTGCCAAACAGGCCCGCCACCGTGCTCTCGCGCTCTTCCTCCAGCGTCTCCCTGGCGGCGGCCCGGCCGTACCAGACTCCCACTGGGACCGCCGTCCCACCGTGGATGGCCACCGACGCCATGACCACTACTCCCACGACCGCCAGTAGCAGCTCAGAGCCGGGAATACCCGCCTGCACCACCAGCAGGGCCAACAGAAGCGAGTTGAGACCCCTTGGACCGAACCAACTCACGAAGGCGTGGGCCTGCCAACTCATCCGCGCTTTGGCCAACACAACTCCCAATACGGCGGGGCGAATGGCGAAGATCACCAGCGCCGCCAACCCTAACGTAGGCACGATGTCAACCGTCCCCAGCAGACCGGAGAGCACCGCTCCAAACAGCACAAAGGCCAGGAGCATTGCCATCTCGGAGGTGACTTCGCCGTATTCCAAGAAACAGTCACAGAGCGATTGGTTGAGCAGCACCACGGCCAGACCGGCGGCGAAAGCGCCCAGGAACCCGTCGCCCCCCGCTGCTGTCGCCGCGGTATAGGAGGCCAGCACCAGGCCCACGCCGTAGAGGGATTGGTGCTCACGCCGGATGGTCATTTTCTTGTCCATCCAGTTCATGACCCAAGACCCCAGCCCGCCGACGGCGAAACCGATGGCCGGCCCCAGCAGCAGCAGTTTGACCAGGAAGATACTCCAGCCGCCGATGCCGCTTCCCTGGTCGGTGGCCACGGCGATCAACACCAGGACCACCGGCAGCACCACCAAGTCATTCATCCCCGCTTCTATCTTCAGCACCTGCCGGACCGGTCGCGGAATCCGTTCATCCCGCACGATATCCCGCAGCACCACGGGGTCGGTGGAGGCCAATACGGCCCCGCCGATAAAGGCCAATATCCAGCCGAAGTTCAGGAATAACCCAAAGGGCAACGCCCCAATGGCGATTATCAAGGCGGTGCCCGGCCCCAGTATCAGGGCCGGGACCAACCACCGCTTGCCGAGCTCGGTTATCTGAAGTTTGACCGCGTCCAGGAACAGGACCAAGGCCAAGGTCAGGGTGGCCACGACCTCTAGGAAGGGCGAATGAGGGCCGACGTCCAGCACATCTAACCCTTGGCTCCCCAGCAGGAATCCCAGGCCTAGGAAGATCAGCGGGAACGAAAGCGGTGACCGCTCGACCAAGCCGGACGCCAGGGCGCTCACCGTCAGAACAACGGCGATCACCCCAAATATAAAGATAAAATCGGGCACCTGGCGCCTCTACCAGATATTTTCTTATTACGCCGTGAATAGCTTCTGGTCAGAAATTCCCGGGTACTATCAGCTAGTTCTGCAAACAGCCTATAGGGTCATCCGTTCGCCCTGAGTTCCATCGAAGGGCCTCGACTTAGGAGCGGTCCGGTTCGACGGAGCTCACCACGAACGGTTGGCGCCTTCGATAAGCGATGGGAACCTAGAACTTGGAGTACTCGCCTTCGTCCTTGGTGATGAACTCCAGGACCACGGCCTTCCCGGCCTCGGTTTCGGCCACGGCCCGCTTGATGGACGGGATGATATCAGAAGGTTCGGTGATCTTCTCGGTGTAGGCCCCCATGGCCTTGGCCACTTCGGAGAACTCCCCCGACAGGGTCTTCACGTTGTATTTCTCCAGGGCCACCGGGAACCGGCTGTTGTCGTAGATGGACATATAAGCGTTGTTGATGATGATGGTCAGCGTGGGTATGTTGCAGCGGACCGCGGTCTCCACGTCCAGCCCCACGGTGCTGAAGGCCAGGTCGCCCATTACGTTGATGCACAACTTCTCCGGGGCGGCCAGCTTGGCGCCCATGGCCAGGCCCAGGCTGTAACCCAGTTGGGTGGACTTGCCCCAGCCGATGAAGCTGCGGGGCGCGCGGGCCTCCCAGAAGGGACTCAGATACTCCCTGGCGCTGCCCGACTCGTGGGTGATTATGGTGTTGTCCAGGTCAACGGTGTGCATCAGGTCCCAGACCACCCGGTAGGGGTTCAAGGGGACTTCGTTGGAGGTCAATTTTGGCATCCATTCGGCCAGCCAAGCCTCTTTCACTGACGCGATATCGTCTTGCAGGACCTGGTTCTTGGGCCGGGCGCTGCCCGCTTGACTCTTGAGTTCGTCCAGCAGTTGACGCAGCACCAACTTGGCGTCTCCCAGCATGGCGTATTCGGTCTTGTACTCCCGCCCGATGGCGTCTTCGTCGTTGGTCAGGTGGACCATGGTCCTGCCCTGGGGTATGGCCTGAGCGAAGTTGGTCTTGGTGAAACTGCAACCCACACCGAAGATCAGGTCCGACCCCTTAAGGTATTTGTTCACCATGGCGGTGGTGCTGGGCCCGCCGGACCCCAGGGAAAGTGGATGGGTCTCGGGAAAGGCGCTCTTGCCTGGCAGGGTGGTCATCACCGGGGCCTGCAAGAACTCGGCGATCTCGATCAATTCGGGCGTGGCCTCGGCGTATAGCACGCCCTGACCGGCGCGGATGATGGGCCGGTCGGCCGCCAGCAGCGCCTTGGCGGCGCGGCTCACGTCAGCGGGGTCGGCCTGCTGCAACACCGGCCGGGGCGGCTCGTAGTTGAATAGCTCTTCGGGCAGCTCCGCGGTGGCCACGTCCGCCGGTATCTCCAGCAGGACCGGTCCGGGCCGTCCGGTGCGCAGCTTGGTGAAGGCCCGGCGCATCAGGTCGGGTATGCGCTCCACGATGTTCATCTCTTCGGACCACTTGGTGATGGTCTCGTAGCTGCGGGTGGGATAAAAATTGGGATGGACGCCCCGTTTTTCCCGCGGCATCCCGGCGGGCAAAAGCAGGATGGGGACGCCCTCGGAATAGGCCTGCGCCACGCCGCCGAACCCGTTCTCCGCTCCGGGGCCGTTCTGCATCATGAACACGCCCATGCGCTTGCCGTTGGTCACTCTGGAGTAGCCGTCCACCATGTGGATGCCAGTGCCCTCCTGCCTGAAAATGATGGGGCGGATCCCGGCGATGGCCGCCGCTTCCAACAGCGGCTGGTAGGGGACGCAGCCGATGAACTCCACACCCTCCATGCGCAAGATATTGGCGATGGCTGTGACTCCGTCCATGTGTTAACTCCTCTTATATGCGTGGGCCAGCTATATCCCACGTGGGTCCGCGATTTCGGGCCAGTGTAGATTGCACGCCTGAAGGTGTCAACTTGGAGGGGAAGCCATGTTTCCAGCCCATGCACAATTGTGATTGGGATGACGCCCACTGGGAAAGACCGCGTAGGGGCGGGTTTCCAACCCGCACTTTCAGGCCCGCAACCATTTCGAACGGGATAGGTCTGGGTTGTTCTTACCCCGCAGACCTGATTCGTTGAGCATGGTAGTTGTGAAGCCGGGCGGGTTGGAAACCCGCGCCTACGGATTCGTAACCGCCATCCCCCGGCGACACCGTCATTCCCGCCTACGCCGGCATAACGGCAAGGGCGTCCGCTCGAGATGAGCGGTTGGTGTAGAGCGCCCGGAAATCAGAACTCGGACTGGGAGCTCCAGGGGACGAATCTAGCCGGAACGATCTTGATCACCGGGCTTTGGTCCAGGTCCATCCCCTGGTATTGGGGGTATTTCTCACGGAGCATGGCGACGGCCCGGGCCCATTCTTCTCTATCCTGGGGCGAATCCGCCTCCAGCAACCCGGCCTCCCCCGGCACCAGCACATACCGAAGGCGGGACCAGTCCTCTTCATAGTGGTCCACGACCAGGGCCACCTGGGGATTGGCCAGGATGTTCCGCACCCGGCGCAGTTGCCTGAGCGGCGTGGTCTTGGGTTTGGCGTCCAGAACCGAATAGATGGCCTCGCCATCGAAAACGTAGCAAACGGGAATCACGTGGGGCCGGCCCTTGGCGTCGGCGGTGGCCAGGTGGCCAGTGCGCGCGGAACGGAGAAACCGGTCTTGGGCGGGAGTGAGTTTGGGCACGGGGTCCGGGCGGGCCTAGGCGTCCGCGCCGAGGAAGCCCTGGGGGTCTTCGTCGAACTCCAAGTCCTCCAACTCGATACGGGCGGCTTCTTCAAGGTTGGCGTCGCCGTCCTTGACCAAGGACTTGAGCACCTTCTTGGCCAGCGGGCCACCGATCTTGCCCAGGGCTCCAATGCCGGCCAATTGGACCTCGGAGTCGTCATCTTCCAGCAGCAGGATCAGATGGGGAACCGCGTCCTCTTCGCCCAATTCACCGCAGGCGTGGGCGGTCTCATAGCGGATCGTCGGCTCCTCATTCTGAAGTTCCTGGAGCAAGATTGGAAGCCAACCAACCTCGCCAGTGCGGCCCATGGCGAATATGGAACTGGCGCGAAAATCCGGGTCCAGACTCTCGTAGGCCAGGGTGATGTGCTGATTGATCTCCATGGTGTTAAAGGGCGCCAGGGCCTCCATGCAACGCCGCCGGACATCGAGGGGTTCCTCTTCGTCCTCCAGGACCTGCATCAGGTTGTCGTGGATCACCTCGCCGTCTTTGGCCAGAAGTTTGCCCTGCTGGACCAACGATGGGAACCGTCCCAGGGCGATGGCGGCGGCGGCCCGCACCTCGGAGCCTTTATCAGACCTCAGCACATCTAGCAGAGCAGGAATCACCGAGCGGTCTTCATGCTCCCAGAGGCCGTCTATGACGATCTTCAAAAGGGGTTCGTCGTCGCCCCTGAGGCACAACTTGAATATTGCCGCGAAGTCCAATTCGGGGTTGTCTTCCGCCAGTTCGACCATGGTCGAGGCAATGGCGCGCTGCCGTTCGATTGGTAGTGGGTACCAAGCTGCGGCGAAAAGCCCCAGTTCCTCTGGTGAGAGGTCTGAGATCTCGTAGAAGTCCGCTGAGGAGATACGACCCGCCGGGTCTGAAACGTTCTCGAGAAAGAATTCGAACGACATCTATCTTCAGTTCCGATCCTGAGTTACCGCGGCCGTTTCTGGCGCTGCCCACGGCTCATCGATACGCTGTGAGATACCCTGCCCAGGCTCGTTTTTTCAGTATAGCATAGGAAAACAGGACGAGAACCCGGACAAGATCAACGATGGGCGCTAACCTTCCCTGACCCGCCGCAACGCCGCCGGTATCTGTGGCAGAAGGTCGGATGCCGCCATCCCGGTGTTTCCCAACCGGGAGGCGATCTCCCGTCCGGCTTCTCCGTGCAGGTAAACCCCGCAGGAAGCGGCGATGGCCGGCGGGAGTCCCTGGGCCATCAGCCCGCCGATGACCCCGCTGAGAACGTCTCCAGTCCCGCCGGTGGCCATCCCCGGATTGGCGAACGAGGCCACCCTGACCGTACCGTCGGGCTGACCGATAACCGTGTTGGCGCCCTTCAGCACCAGACAAACGTTCCATCTGGAGGCATATTCCCGCGCCACGGCCACCCGGTTTTCCTGAATCTCAGCGGTTGGAAGTCCTGTCAGCGTGGCCATCTCCCCAGGGTGAGGGGTGAGCGCCATGGGACCGCGGCGGCGCTCCGGCCAATCCTCGATCCGGGCCAGGTTGTTCAGACCGTCGGCATCAACCAAAGCTGGCAGTTCCGCGAGCCCTGAATCGTCCTGATTGAACAGCAGGTCTTCAACGAAGCGCACCGTACCCTCGGACAGACCCAGCCCGCAGCCCACCAAGACATTGGTAAAGCGGCGTGACCCGTCGCGGAGCCCTTGGGCCGCCTGGGCCCCGACACGTCCTGCTTCGTCTTCCAACAAGGGCAGATAGATGGGCTCGGTGGATTTGGCGGCCGCGATGGGGTAGACGCTTTCCGGGGTGGCCAGGGTGGTCAGTCCGGCCCCGGCCCGCACACATGCCTGGGACGCCAGGTAGGCCGCGCCCACGTAGTTCCGGGACCCAGCCACCACCAGAACGTGGCCGAAAGTCCCCTTATGGGAATCCAGAGGCCGCTGGGGCAGGTGCTCCGCCACCCAACGCCGCTCCAGCAATTCCAGTTGTATCGATGTCTCTTCTTTGAGGCCAGACGGGACTCCGATATCCAGTACCCGCACCTCACCCGCATGCTCCGTGCCGGGGAAGTTAAACAGTCCCGCTTTGGGGTAACCCAGGGCGAAAGTCACGTCGCAGGGCACCCCATTGGGGTCAACCTCGCCGGTGTCGGCATCGAGGCCGGTGGGCAGGTCCAGGGCCAGCAGTTTTGGTGGAGCCAACGCTGACCTCGCCTTGGCCAAACACTGCATCGCCTGCTTTACGGGGCCTTCCAATGCGCGCGCGCGCCCGGTGCCCAATACCGCATCTATCACCAGCGCGGAACGGTCCAATAACCGTTCCAGCCCACTGGGCGAGGCGACGTCGATGACGCGGACACCGTATTCCAGGGCAAGGTCCATCTTGGGGTCAAGATCCGGGCGGCCGGCGACCACGAAACAGATGACTTCAGCTCCCCAGCGGCGCAGGTGCCTGGCGGCAACCAGCCCGTCGGCGCCGTTGTTTCCGGGACCGACCAGGACCATGACCCGCACACCGGCCGCGCCAACCAGGTCCCGCGCACCTTTGGCCACGGCCAGACCGGCGTTCTCCATCAAGGTATCGGTGCTTATTCCGGCCTTCTCCGACGCCTGCTCAATGGCCATCATCTGGGCGGCGGTAACGATCTTCATGCTGTTATCCCCGTCTAATCTTCCCGCTGGGCTACCACGAAAGCCACGGCGTATTCACGGGAGTGGGATATGCTCAGTGATATCTCGCCAACACGCAGCCGCTCCGCCCGCTGCTCGGCCCGGCCGTGGAGTTTCACGCTGGGAGCGCCGCTTTCCGCTCGGACGACCTCGATGTCCTTCCAATTAACACCGCGGACGCCGGTGCCCAACGCTTTCATGGTCGCCTCTTTGGCGGCGAACCGGCCGGCGAGGTTTGGCGCGCGGCCACGGCAATAGGCAATCTCATCCGGCGTGAAGACGCGTTTCAAGAACCGTTGGCCGTAGCGGTCCAACACCTGTTGGATACGGGGAATCTCGATTATGTCGACACCTGTTGTAAGCATCGTCCGCCCGGTAATGGAATCGGGATTGAATCGGGTTGGCGAGTCAGCCTTGCCGGTGGTGTCCGGGAATCGTCAGGTTATCCAGGATACGGGACACCGAGTAGGTGCGGTTCAACACGTAGAAATGGACACCGGGCACGCCTGAATCCCATAGCTCCCGCACCTGAGCGGTGGCATACTCCACCCCCATGTCGCGGGCGCTGTCATCGTCGTCGGCGTACTTGTCCAATAGCTTGTTCAGCGCCGGGGGTATCTCGGACCCGCTGAGGGCGGTGAATCGGCGGACCTGGGCGGTGTTCAAGACCGGCAACACGCCCGGGATGATGGGCACGCCGATGCCTCCGGCGCGGGCCCGCTCCACGAAGTCGTAATAGTGCCGGTTGTCATAAAACAACTGGGTCACCAAAAAATCGGCCCCATTGTCCACCTTCAGCTTGACGTATTTCAGGTCGGCATCCAAGTCGACCGATTCGGTATGCCCTTCGGGATAGCAGGCGGCGGCCACGCCGAACTTGAAGTTGGCCTTTATATGCCGAAGCAGGTCGGTGGCGTGCTGGAACCCGCCCTCGACCGGTACGAATTCCGTGGTGCCCCGGGGCGGGTCGCCGCGCAGGGCGATAACGTTCTCCACGCCCTCGGCCTCCAGCCGCTCCAACACCGCATGTATCTCCTCTTTGGTCTGACCCACGCATGTCAGATGGGCCATGACCTCCACGCCGGCGTTCCGCTTGGCCTCAAATGTGATCTCCTCGGTGAAGGCCCGCGTCGAGCCGCCGGCCCCGTAGGTTATCGACACAAAATCCGGGTGGTAAGCCTTCAACCCGTCCAGGGTCTCCAGCACCGCCGGTATGCCCTCGGCGGTCCGGGGAGGAAAGAATTCGAAGGAGACCGGGCGCGTTTTCTTCAGGATGTCTTTGATCTTCAAGCTGGCTATCCAATTACCGCCGGCGGGATCAACCCGCTGGCAGAGCGTGATCTTGTTCGTGCCTGACCGTAGTCGTTGATATCGCCACCAGGGACCGTGGAACGTCCCTTGGAGGCACTAAATCATAGCATCGGCCCCGGAGGGTGTCGAACCAGCCAGGCTCATTCTCGCCCAAGTGGACCGCCTAAAACTCCGGCTGACGTTTTTCTATAAATGCTTTGATCCCCTCCGCCGGGTGGGGCGAGGTGGTCATATACTGCACAAAGGCGTGGCTCTCCAACGCCACCCCGTCTTCGATGGACAGCCCCATGCCGCGGAGGGTCACCGCCTTGATCAGGGCCAGGCCCTCGCGGCTCTTGGTGCGCAGGGCTGTCAGAAGTGTTTCCAGTTCCTCGTCCAGGCTATCCGCCGGGACGGCGCGCAGGGCCAATCCCCAGTCAGCGGCTTCGGCCCCCGAGATCCACTTGCCGGTGGTAAGCAGTTCCATTGCCCGCTGCAGTCCCACGCGGCGGGGCAGCCGCTGGGTGGAGCCGCCGCCGGGCATCAGGCCGAAGTTCACGTGCTGGTCTCCGATGCGGGCGTCTTCGGCCACCAGGACCATATCGCAGGCCATCATCAGTTCCAGCCCCCCGGCCAACGCAAAACCGTGCACCACCGCGATGGCCGGGAAGGGCAGACTCTCGATCTGGCGGAGTACGTCGTTGATCTGAGTCGCGTATTTCGGCAGCAGGGTAGGGTCATCGAAGGTGGACTGAAAGTAGGTGAGGTCGGCCCCGGCGCAAAATGCCCGGCCCTCGCCCCGGACCACCAGCGCCTTGATCGATTCATCGCCGCCGGCCTCGGCCACCGCCGACGAGAGTTCAGTCAACAACTCCGGACTCAGGGCGTTGAGCGCGTCCGGGCGGTCCAGCCGGATGGTCGCCACCCGGTTTTCTTTCTCCAGTTTGATGTTGGTATACTCCAACGGACGCCTCCTTCAGCATGTGTTTCATCATGGTTACCGTGGGCCTTAATATACCAGACGGCCCGGGCAGGCGGCCCGCCAGCCGCGCCTGACAGGTGCCTAGAACATGGCTTTAAAACCAGCAGATAGTTGCCGGCTAAAGGTGCGGGTCCAGCCAAAAGCCTCCCGCAACCAGGTGGACGGCTTTGAGGACGGCACGCTGCGGCTGCGGGTCACGGCCCCGCCCACCGAGGGCCAGGCCAACGCCGGGGTGATCGCCTTGCTGGCCAAGACTTTGGGCGTGAGCAAGTCCAGGCTGGAGATAGTCCGTGGGCACGGCTCCCGGGACAAGGTCGTCTTGGTGGAAACTTTGACTGAGCAGGAAGTACGCCGCCGCATCGAGGCCAGGCTGAGGGGCTGAGTTAGCCTGCCGGGGAGAGAAAGTTGCAAGTCATGAACTTTGGTTGGGTCTTGAAAGACGAACTGGCCGGTTCCCAAGGACCGGCCAGCCTTGACGACCTTTCTTTCCTCTACCATCAGGGCGTCCGCGCGGTGATCCGGATGGAAGAGCGGACGATCGCCGCCGACTCCGGGAACATGGTTGATTTGGTGGACCTGTTTGAGCCGGTCCCGGATTTCACGCCGCCCGAACCGGACCAGATCCTGCGGATGATTGAGTTCATCGACCAACAGACCAAAGAAAAAAGGCCGGTGGTGGTCAGTTGCTACGCGGGCATCGGCCGCACCGGCACGGTCCTGGCCTGTTACCTGGTGCACCGTGGGGAAGAAGCCACCGACGCCATCAACCGGGTGCGGGAACTCCGTCCGGGGTCGATCCAGACCCCAGAGCAACAGGCGGCGGTACACCGATATGCTGAATGGGTCCGAAACCCATCGGCGTGATCCTGGACCTAGGCGGCTACCGCGGTTTTTACTTTTGGCTCACTCACAGCCCGGCTCGGAAATTCGCTCGTTGCCGACCCATGCAACACGGACTGATAACCGTTGACCTCGATAACCTCGGTGTTTTTCCCGCATTGCATGCATTTCAGGAACAAGCCGTAGGCGTCACTCTCCAGAGTTAGGTCACCCTGGCATTTCGTGCATGCTTTGAAATAAAACATCTGTTGATTCCTTCTTGGGAGCGGACTGTGTGAATCTTGGTGCGCCGTATTCCCGTAACCCTTTATGCAATCTTTGATGCCGCTGTTCACCCCAGGATTCCTCTGCTATATTCACACGGGACCGCGGCGTCAACTGCCCATATATAATGGGACACGGTATCTATTACACGCCCATGCTAACAAGCGATCTATAAGGAAATATGAAGGCCCCCAGATTCATTGCACGATGATTTCTCGAGGGAGTTAAGCGCTTGGTCCAGATCAAACAGGAATTCGTCGATGAGATGGTGGCCCACGCCAAGGCCGACCTGCCCAACGAATGCTGCGGCATCCTGGCGGGTCCAGACGGCAAGGTCATGAAGGCCTACCGCATGTCCAACGTGGAAGCGAGCCCCTACCGCTTCTCCATGGACCCCATGGAGTTGGTCAAAGTCGATTCCGAGGCCGGGGAGAACGACTGGGAACTCCTGGCCATCTACCATTCCCACACCGGTAGCGAAGCCTACCCGTCCGATACCGACGTCCGCATCGCCAAGGGGACCGCAGGGCTCTGGCCCGACGTCCGTTATGTGCTGGTGTCCCTGATGGACATGGACAACCCGTCAGTGCGCATCTTTGAGATAACCGACGGAACAGTCACTGAGGAGCCCTTCGAGGTCGTCTGATCCGCCTGAGTATCATCCGCTGGTTGCCGGCCGCCGCCATCTGCCTGCTGGCCGCCTGCGGCGGCGCGACTGCCACGCCCCCGTCATTGCTCCCAGCCACACCTGCACCCAGCATCGTTGCCAAAAGCGTCGCCGCCACACCTGCCGTCACTGCCACTCAGCCCACGTTGATCGCTTTGCCAACCCCCCATCCAGACACCGTGGACTGGGTGGAAGAACGCCTTGACGCGGTCGTGGCCCTCTACCAGCCAACGGCCGCCGGAGAGGCGTTGCTGCGCAGCCTGGACCTGCGCCAGATGGAGGGCGAGCCGGGCTTCTTCGGCAGCTACGGGTTCGGCCAATGGGCCGGGGTCGGCGAGGCGTCGCCCATCGGCGTGATGCACGAATTGGGACACTCTTACTGGGGCGGCTTTCCGGTGGCGGGCCGGCCAGACCTCAGCTGGGAGACGCCGGCCGGCGGCGGCCTTTCTTCGGCGATGGAAAGCTACCACCAGGACATTCTCACCTTCATGGCCCAGCCCCCCGACGACTATGAACTGTTCCGCCAGCGGCTGCGAAACCTCCCCGACGTGTCCAGCGACAACCCCGAGCCCGTGTTACACAACCTGGAAGCGGACGTGGTCTACAACACCGGCGGCAGCCGCAATCTAGTGCCTCCAATCCTGCGGAAGTACTGGACCGGTTTCCTATCGGCCGGACGGTTCGACGATTGGTACGGCGCGGCAGGCTGGTTCCAGACCCTTTCTCCGGAAGAACGGACCACGGCGGGCAAGTGGCTGGGACTCGAACACCTGGACCTGAGAGATTACCCGTCCCTGGAGCCGGACCTGGTGGACCAAGAAATCTTGCTCACCGCACAAAGAGTGCTGGAAACCGAGGAGAAACAACGGCTGCGCGACCTGGCCGGTCAATTCGACCTTCTGATCGGAGACCCACAGAATGAAGAGGATTTCGAATTCTGGCGCCGGTATCTTCAGGACAAAGTAACCCTCCACCGGGCCCACCCCGGCTATCTTGCAACCCTGTCCTTAGACCGCGCCGCACAACTGTCCTCCGCCCTGGACTTTCTGGCGGCCCCAGCCACCGGCCCGCCGGCCGAACAGGCTAAACGCCTGGCAGACCGGTTGGCCCAAGAGCCGTTCCTGGTTAACTTTCTTCCCGCCGTCGATAACCAAGTCCTGGTGGAACTCTTCTCCAGCGGGACGAAATTGCCCGTGGGCAAGACCTTGCAGGCCACCGCAAGTTTCGTGGAACGCCTCAAGATTTTCGGAGCCACGGTCGACTCCGTTCTGGCGGCTGGACGGTCTGACCCTTCCGAAGGCGCATCGGAGTTGGAGAGGTTCATAGCCAGGACCGGCCTTGACCGGAAAGGAGACCTGAAACTTTTCTTTGATCTCTTCCGGGACCGGGACCGGGAAACCTCCAAAGCAGTGACCCGTGCCCTGAGCGGCGAGACGGTGCGCGGGTTGATGCGGCCGGTCCCGTTCCAACTCCGGACGATCCTGAGCCCAGCGGAATTGCTGTCCAAGCTTGGGGTCACTCCCGGCGCGGTCAGCGAATCAGCGGTCAGGGAAGGCATCGCTTTGTTGATCGAAGAGCCCTCCGGCAACTACCGGGTCGATGAGCCGTTGCTGGAAGCCTTATTCGAGCTGATAGCCGGCCGCGCCACGGATAACCCTAGGGAGACGGCGAGGTTGCTCCTGGGTACCCGCTTTCCCTTGGAGGGCATGATACTGGCCCAACCCGGGGCGGCGGCATTGCTATTCAAGAGCGATATCGATGTTGCGTTGGCCCTGGTGAAGGATAGCGATTCACTACTGGCCCCGCCGTGGCGGATCATGTACCGGCTGATAAAAGCCGACCCCGATCTGGCCGCGGGATTGTTGGCCGAATTCCATCGCCGCGGCGAGACGGCCTTGGTGGCCGAGTCCCTGGGCTACCTCGCCTACGACAAAGACCGGCTGGAAAGGTCTCCCCAGTTGCCCATCTCCCTGGAAGAAGACGGCCATTTCTTGAGCGCCCTGTTCCGGGCCGAGGGAGCGGAATGGCTGGAGGCGAGAATCGGCGAATCGGTGAAGCTATTCCGGCAAAGGGTGGAGGCCGTGGAAGTTAGCCCCGATTTCCTGGAACGCTACCGTGAGACCCTGGAATTCGCGGCGGCGTTTCTCAGCGACGGGGAGACGAGGACCGGCCTGACCGGCGTTATTCGCCGGGCGTTTGGGCTGTCCTGACCGGCGGCGCGGAATTGGGGTTTTCTTCATCGTCGGTCCCGCCCACGGTGGCCACGACCACCGCTCCAACGATATAGGTGGTTGCCATCAAAGCCAGCACCACCGCCACCACTGACGACTTGATCCGGTTCCGCCCCAGCACCAGCACCAGCCCGGCCAGCATGAGACCCACCGCAACGCCCCCGGCCACGAAATGCGCCGGTTCGGTCGCGTTGCCCAGAATGCCGTCGCGGAAGAACGGGTCGGCGTAAAACAGGATGGTCACGTTGAAAGCGCAGCTGCCGAAGAGCCCCGCCACACCCAGGTCCATGGCTCCCATGCGGGCTGCCGCGATGGTTGATGACGCCTCGGGCATGGTGGTCACGAAGGACACCAACAGGATACCCAGGGTGCTGGAGGCGATGCCGGTGATGTCGGCGATCTGGTCGG
>JACZYV010000030.1:0-20891 GCA_022570905.1 Chloroflexota bacterium | reverse complement strand
AGAAGACCTGGCCCCCCCGTTCCATCTCCCGCAGGATGGCCTCTTTGATGACGTCCTCGGAATATTCGGAGACAAAGGTCTTGACCGGGAGGCGGGCTTCGGGCGCGGAGTCCATGGTGCTCAGGTCTCGTAACCCGGCGAGGGCCATGTTCAGCGTCCGAGGGATGGGGGTCGCGCTCAAAGTCAGCACGTCCACCTCTTTGCGCAGTTGCTTGAAACGTTCTTTGTGACTGACGCCGAACCGCTGTTCTTCGTCCACCACCGCCAGGCCCAGGTTCTTAAACTGCACGTCCTTCTGCAGCAGCCGGTGGGTGCCGATGACGATGTCCACGCTGCCGTCCTTCAGGCCCTCGATCACTTCCTGCTGCTCTTTGGGGGTCCGGAACCGGCTCAGGACCTCGATCCTGACCGGGAAGGGACTGAGCCGCTCGCTGAAGGTGGCGTAGTGCTGCTGGGCCAGGACCGTGGTTGGGACCAAGATGGCCGCCTGCAGGCCGTCGTTCACTGATTTGAAGGCGGCCCTGAGGGCGATCTCGGTCTTGCCGTAGCCAACGTCGCCGCAGATCAGACGGTCCATGGGACGGGTCGTCTCCATGTCGTTCTTGACATCGGTGATGGCCCTGGCTTGGTCCGGGGTTTCGACATAGGGGAAGGAGTCCTCAAGCTCCTGCTGCCAGACCGTGTCGCCGCCGTGTTCGTGGCCCACGGCCAGGGCGCGGGCGGCGTTGATGCGCAGCAGCTCCTGGGCCATCTCCCTGGTGGCGCCCTTCACCTTCTGCTTCACCCGGGCCCATTCGGCGGTGCTGAGCCGCGTGAGGGAGGGCGGGTGGTCTTGGGCGCCCACATAGGCCGAAACCCGGTCCAGGTGGTCGGTGGGCACGTACAGCTTGTCGTTCTCGGCGTACTCCAGGATGAGGTATTCCTTCTCGTCCTCATCGTCGCCGATGCGGGTGGTGCCGGCGAACCGGGCCACGCCGTGGTCTATGTGCACCACGTGCGCCCCCGGGACCAGGTCGGCGAGGACCACCTCCGGCCCGTGTTCAGCCTTGCGGCGGCGATGGTAACGCTGCTCTTTCACTGTGCCGAATAGTTCGGAGTCCGTCAGCAGGACCAGAGCCCGGGCCCCGCCAGAATCCCCGCCGGCTTCTGGACCGTCGCCGGGCAGTTCAACGGTCCACCCGTCCCGCAGGGAGCCCGGCAGCAGGCAGACCTGACCGGCCGCCGGCGGGCTTTCCAGGGAATTCGTCTGGGTGACGCCGATGCCTTCCTGCTCCAGAATCTCGGCGACGCGGCGCTGGTGTTGGGTGACGGCCACCACGGCGTAGTTGGCGGCCTGGTGACGGCGCAGGTCGGCGGCCAGTTCTTCCAGCTTGCCGTAGTAGGGGGTGGAGGGCCTGAAGATCTTGTCCTCGTCGTCGCCCACCCAGGTTTGTAACTGCATCTGGGGCACGCCGCTAAGCCGGTTGGAGAACTCCTCCCAGTCCATGTAGGGCGCGGGGAAATTGACCGGCAACTCCCCCCGGTCCTCCCGGGCCTCACGCATCCGTTCGAAGCGCTCTTCCAGTTCCAGGGCCTCGGCTTCCACCCTGCCGGACCGCTCCAATACCACCAGGCCGTTGGCCCCGATGTACTCCATCAGGTGGGCCTGATTGACCAGACCGTTGTAGAAAGAGAGGGTCTCGGGGTTGGGCGATGAAGAGAGGAGCGACAATTCATCGGCCATGCGGCCGCGGACCTCATCGCCGCACTTGGCGTAGTCCAGGGCCTCGGTCTTGGCGGCGATCATCTCCTGGTTGGCCAGGCCGGGCAGTTGCTCCCGGGCCGGGGCCAGGCGGACTTCTTCAGCGGGCCGGATGGAGCGTTGGGACAGTGGGTCGAAGTAGCGGATGGTGTCGATCTCGTCGTCCCACAGTTCTATGCGCAGCGGCCATTCGGACCCGGTGGGATAAATGTCCAATATCCCGCCGCGGTGGCTGAAGGTCCCCGGCGCCTCGACCACCGGCTCGTTGCGGTAGCCCAGGTCCAGCCACTGGCCGAGGAGGGCGCTGATCCGTATCCGGTCGCCCTTCCGCCAGAGGCTCAACTCTCCCGTGGACGGGAAAACGCCGGCCATCAACTCCGGGGGCAGGGTGTAGAGCAGGGCCGAACCCACCGAGCAGACGACTAAAGGCTGTACGTCAGGCGTCTGGCCGGCAAATCTTCCAGCTTCGGCCAGCGCCGCCAGGGCCGTCAGCCTTTGGTTGCCGGTGTTGGCGTCAACCGCCAATCGCTCAAAGGGCAGGACCTCGGGCTCGGGGAGCAGGTGGACCGGCTGGTCCTCCCCCAGATAGGTCAGCAATTGGTCGTGGAGACGCCTGGCGTCGTCGGGGCGGGGTGTGACCACCAGGATGGGCCCCCGCTGCCGGCGCCACAAAGAGGCCAGGAAGGCGGCGCGGGCGCCCCGGCGGACGGTGACAGGCGACTCGCCACCCGTTTTGCCACCGGGATCAACGGAAGCGTCAACGTTCCCCCGGTGCCCGGGATGGCGGTCCAGTAATTCCAGGACTCCATTGAGGGTCATTTTGTGGCTTTGAACTCCGATTCAGCTACGGCCAATTTAGGCCGGAACATAATTAGACACGCCAGAAAGGGGGCTGGTGACAAAGCCAGCCCCTTTTCACTATTTTATGGCCTGGGGGCGCTTGTTACAAGTGGAGATTGACCAGATTTTAAATCGGGGATCAGGGGTGTGCGTGTTATAATATCCACCGAGCGTGGCGGCCTAAGACCGCCCATTTTTTATCCCGATTTCCGGCCCCAAAAGACTCAGATAATGGCCAGAGCAAACAAACAGAACAAGGCTGAAACCAGCCCGGATTCCGGCGCACTTCGTTACCGGCGCATCGTGGTCAAAGCCGGGACCGGGGCCCTTACTGGGCCTTCCGGGCTGGATGTGGCAGTGATGGCCGACCTGGTGCGCCAGGTCTGTCAGGTGCGCGATGCCGGAGGGGAAGTGGTGTTGGTGACCTCGGGCGCCATCGCCGCCGGCCAGGCGGCCCTGGGGCGGACCCGCGGAGATTTGGGGCCCGACATCTCTTCCCGGCAGGTGTTCGCCGCGGTGGGCCAAAGCCGCTTGATGCACACCTATCAGGAGATGTTCGCCGCCCACGCCGTCCAGATCGCCCAGACTCTGCTGACCATCGCCGACCTATCCAACCGGCAGTCATATCTGAACGTGGGCAACACCCTGCAGCGGTTGTTGGAGCTGGGAGTGGTTCCGGTGGTCAACGAGAACGACGTGGTGGCCGTTGATGAGATCGGCGAAGTGTTCGGCGACAACGACCGTCTCTCGGCCTTGGTGGCCAATCTGGTTGACGCCGACCTGCTGCTGGTTCTGACCGACACCGAGGGCCTGTTTTCGGCGGACCCCAGGACCGATCCCAGCGCCACCCTGATCACCGAGGTGGACCAGGTGGACGCCCAGATAGAAGCCCTGGCCGGTGAGAACCTGCATCCCTGGGCGAGAGGCGGCATGGCCACCAAACTCGAAGCCGCCAAGCTGGTCACGGCGTCGGGCATGCCCATGGTGATGTGCCATGGCCGGGCCGAAAACGCGGTGGTCCGCGCCGCGCGGGGCGAGCCGGTGGGCACGTTTTTCAAGCCCGCTGATGGCAAGCTGGAGGCCCGCAAGCGGTGGATGCTCAGCGGCATCTCCCAGCGGGGCAAGATAATCGTGGACTCCGGGGCGGCCGGAGCGCTCCTGGAGGACCACCGGAGCCTGCTGCCGGCCGGGATCCAGTCCGTGGAAGGCGATTTCAGCCGGGGCGAGTCCATCTATGTGGTGGATTCCAAGGGCAAGAAGATCGCCTGCGGTATCGCCAACTACGCGGCCAGGGACATAGGCAAGATACAAGGGCTGCGCTCGGACCGCATCGAAGAGACCCTTGGCTACCACTACGGCCAGGAAGTGGTGCACCGGAATAACCTGGTTCTACTATAGAATAGCCAGCAAGATGATTGCCAAGACCGTACAAGACGTAACCGCCTTGGGCCAAGCCGCCCGAAAAGCCTCCCGGAAGTTGGCCCGGTTATCGACCGGGGACAAGAACCGGGTGCTGCTAAATCTGGCTGGACTGCTCCGCTCCGAACAGGCGGAAGTGTTGTCGGCCAACCAACAGGACTACCAAGAGGCCAAAGCCGACGGACTGGACGAATCTCTACTGGACCGCTTGCTGCTGACCAGCGAGCGGCTGAACGACACCGCCGGTGAGGTGCAGCGGGTCGCCGAATTGCCCGACCCCATCGGCGAGGTCATCGATACGATGTCGCAGCCCAATGGGTTGATCACTAGCCGCCGCCGCGTGCCCCTGGGAGTGGTGGGCAGCATCTACGAGTCCCGGCCCAACGTGACCGTCGATATCTTCGGCCTCTGTCTCAAATCAGGCAACGCCTGCCTATTGCGGGGCGGCAAGGAGACCATCCGCTCCAACACCGCGCTGGTGGCCCTGCTGAGGAAGGCCCTCTCCGGCGCCGGCGTCACGGAGGATGCGGTCCAGTTCTTGGACAACCCGGACCGGGACCTGGTGGACGCCATGCTCAAGATGAACGAGTACATAGACCTGCTGGTGCCCCGGGGCGGCGCGAGTCTGGTTAAGTTCGTGGCCGAGAACGCCACCATGCCGGCGGTCACCGGCGGAATCGGTGTTTGCCATACCTACGTGGACCGGGCGGCTGACCTGAAGATGGCGGTGGAGATCGTCCACAACGCCAAGGTCAGGCGTCCCTCCATCTGCAACGCCCTGGACACCGTGTTGGTCCACGCGGAGATCGCCGCAGTTGGACTACCCCTGATCGCCAAGGAATTGACCGATTCGGGAGTGGAACTTCACTGCGACAACCGGACCCTCAGCATCCTGGGACCCGATGCGCCGAGCACGGCCACGCCGGCCAATGAGGACGATTGGGGCAAGGAGTTCCTTTCGCTCACCGCCGCGGTGAAGGTTGTGGATTCCCTGGACGACGCGCTGGAGCACATCGAGACCTATGGTTCCGGCCACTCCGAGGCGATCATCACCGAGGACGACGCGGCAGCCAACCGGTTCCTGGATGAGGTGGACGCGGCGGCGGTCTACGTCAACGCCAGCACCCAATTCACCGACGGGGGGCAGTTCGGCCTGGGGGCTGAGGTGGGCATCAGCACCCAGAAGTACCATGCCCGCGGCCCCATGGGCCTGAAAGAGCTAACCTCTTATAAATGGGTCATAGTGGGCACGGGACAGGTCAGGCCCTAGCCACGGCGTAAGCGCCGGCCGTGACCCTGGCGATTGCACAATCAGGAGGCCATCTTTGGCTGATTTGAGTTTTGAGCGCGAGGTGCGCACTCCCTATTCAGAAGCGTACTTGGTCATGGAACAGGACCGTCAGGTCGGGCGGGTAGACATCCATTTCACCCCTGAGATGGTTCACGTCGCGGTGTCCGTCGATGAGAGTCTGACCCAGGAGACCGTGCGGCAGATCATCGACACCGTGGACGAAGACATCGTCGACGCGGTGGGCATCAACCGCGGAAATTTCGTGGTGCACGTCTTCCAGGGCAGAGAGACCGCTGTCTTCAGCGACGAGAACGAGAACGAGAACGAGTTCAGCGGAGACGGCAGCGACCACTAACGTTTAGTATCGGAAACGTGTTTTGCCTCAAACCGTTCGCCCTGAGCTCCGTCGAAGGGTCTGGGCGCAGTCATTGTTCGACGGGCTCACCACGAACGTTGGAAAATGATGAACGGCCGGCAATGCCGTTTGTCCTGAGCCCCGTCGAAGGACCTTGGCCCTGGCGCAGTCATGGTTCGACGGGCTCACCACGAACGGTTGGTTACGCTAACCCTGCAGTTTCTCGATCAGGCTGGCCACGGTTGGCCGGTCGCTGGGTGTCTGCCCCCGGTGCTCGTAGAGCACCGTCCCGTCCTCCCCGATGACAAAATCCCCGCCCAATTGTTTCCAATCGCTGGCCGCATGTTGGTACCGCCGGCCCCTGGCGAAGTGCTTCACATAGGTCCAGACCGTCTTGGGCGAGAAGATCTTTAACCAACTGCCCTGAGCCAGGCTGTAGGCGGAGTACACGTCCCGCTCCGGATCGGACAGGATGGGAAACGGTAGCTGGAGCTGACGGGTAAGTTGGAACAGCCGGTCCCTGGGCTCGAAAGAGATCGCCACCACATCGGCGCCCCGGTCCTGAATCTCGCCGTACCGCTGCCGCAACTGCGACAGATGCTGTCTTCAAGGCACTCAAGCGAAATGCCGCAGGAAGACCAATAATATCTTCTTGCCGCGTAATTCCTGAAGGGAGAGAAATTCGCCCTCGGGCATGGGAAGAGTGAAGTCGGGAGCCGCACGGCCTTTTAGGACCGGCCCAACGCCGGCCGGGTCAGCGCTCATATCCCGCTCGTAATAAGAGCGTCATTTCCATGTCCTCGAGTCTTCCATCGAGTAGCGTATTCCTTGCCTAACGGTGAGAGAGATATCCCTTCCCCCGCGCCGGGGGGAAGGTTAGGTCCCCCGATATATCGGGGAGACTTCCCGGCGAAGCCGAGGACGCTCGATAGAATCGGCGCTCGACAAGTCGGAGATGGAGGCGTCGCCCTCGCGCCGAATCAAACCCCAACTCCCGATGCTATACTCATCCCCTCACTCTTGTCCGTACGACGATTGTACAGATTTAGCCTTGGTAATAGACGCTCACTGCCACATCCTGCCACCCTCTTTCAGCGATCGCAGAGCCGAGACCGCCCAACGTGACGCGACCTTCGCGGCCCTGCTGTCCCACCCGGACGCCCCCATCGCCTCCACCGGGGACCTGCTGGCAGCCATGGACCGCGACGGCGTTGAGCGCGCCGTGGTCATGGGCATGGGCTGGACCGATCATCAGTTGGCCGTCGAAGCTAACGACTACATCATCCAAGCGGTGGCGGAGAACCCCAGCCGCCTGACTGGTTTCTGTTCCGTCAACCCAGCCTGGGGGGAGTTGGCGGTGTCGGAAGGCAGGCGGTGCATCGCCGCCGGGTTGGTGGGCATCGGCGAACTCCATGCCGACACTCAGGGGTTTGACATCACCAGCGTCGCGGACATGGCGCCGGTCATGGAACTGGCCCGATCCAACGGCATGCCGGTATTGGTCCACTCATCGGAGCCGGTCGGCCACCAATACCCAGGCAAGGGCAGCACCACCCCCGAAAAACTGTTCCGGCTCATCCAGAACTTCCCCGGAAACGTGATCATCTGCGCCCACTGGGGCGGCGGCCTCCCCTTCTACTCCCTGATGCCCGAGGTCTTGGAATCGCTGAAGAATGTGTACTTCGACTCGGCTGCGTCGCCCTTTCTCTACCGTTCGGAGGTCTTTGCCACCGTGGCCGGACTGGCTTGGGCCGGGAAGATTCTCTTTGCCAGCGACTACCCGCTGATGGAGATCTCCCGCCCTTTGGAGCAGGCCCGGAGCGCCGGTCTGGCCCCCGATGTGGAGGCTGCCCTGCTATCGGGAAACGCGGCTAAGTTGTTCGGGCTTTGAGCGCCGGCAGCGCAAAACCGGGCGAGCCGTTAACCCTGCCCGACCACCTGCGGGAGGGGTTGGACCTGTTGTTCGTCGGCCTGAACCCCTCCCAATACTCGGCTGAGGTGGGCCACTACTTCGCCAACCCGCGCAACCGTTTCTGGCAGGCTTTCAACCTTTCGGGACTGGTGGCAAGACAGGTCACCGCCGAGGAGGACGCCACCCTGCTGGATGACGGCATCGGTTTCACCGACGTGGCCAAACGGCCCACAACCATGGGGTCGGGCCTTCGGGCCGCCGATTTTCGCCAGTGGGCCCCGGTGCTTAAAGAAAAGATACTGCGGTTTTCTCCACGGCTGGTCTGTTTCCACGGACTGATGGCCTATAAAGCCTATCTCCAGCACGGCGAGGGCGTGAAAGAGAAACCGCAACTCGGCTTGCAGGAGCGGACGATAGGCATTTCAAACGTGTTCGTCGTGCCCAATCCCAGCCCAGCCAACGCCAAGTATTCCCTGAACGACCTGGCTGAGTGGTATGGGCGGCTTAGGGAGGCCAGCCAACGGTGACGACGCCGGTCGAAAAAATGGTCCGTTCTTTCATAGCCATCCCGGTCCCCAGCGAGGGCATCGAGGCGTTGCAAGAGGCAGTGAAAAGTTTCGAACCGGAGATCGGCGGATTCGTGCGTTGGGTGCGGCCCGAAGGCATCCACCTGACCCTCAAATTCATGGGGGACATCCCGCCTGGAACAGTGGAGCGGGTCCTGAAAACGCTGCCGCCGGTGGCCGCCCGGTTCAACCCATTCAAGCTTTCGCTCTCCGGACTTGGTGTCTTCCCCAACGCCCGGAGTCCTCGAGTGCTGTGGGCGGGCCTGGACGGGGAATTGGAGGTCCTGTCGGCGTTGCAACTGGCCATCGACGATGCCCTGGGGGAACTAGGACTGCCCAAGGAGCAGCGCGCTTTCTCGCCGCATCTGACCCTAGGCCGGGTCCGCCGGGACGTGCCGGAAGGGCAGTTGCGGAAGATCGGGGAGATCGTAGCCGGTCCGATTTCATCGAGACTCTCGGCCACCGGCCGGACAGCGGAGTTGCCCGCCGCCCCGTCGTGGTCCGCGGACACGGTTAACCTGATGCGCACCGAGCTCGACCCTGCAGGCTCGAGGCATTACCTGGTTGGCTCGGCGCCCATCGGTGGTGAATGAGCGCATGGACCATTTGACCGCCACCATCCGGCCCTTGGCGCCCTTCGATTTTGAGCTGACGGCGGGCTACCACACCTATTTCCAGAGCCGCTACGGCACCGACACCATGGAGGACGGCGTCTACCGGAGGCTCCTGGACCTGGGCGGCAAGCTGGTCCTGGCCTCGGTGCGGTCCACCGGTGCGGTGGACGCACCGGAACTGGAACTGGAATTACGGGGCTCAGAATTAAGCCCGGAGGACGTGGACCTCGCCAAGGAAAAGGTGTCCTGGCTCCTCGGAGTGGACCAAGACCTGGCCCCATTCTACGAATTAGGGAGGGCGGACAACGTCATGGCCGCATTGGTGGAGCGGTTCTATGGCCTGCATCTGCCCCACACCGCCACGGTGTTTGAAGCGTTGGTGCTGGCGGTGTTGGGGCAGCAGATATCCACCAGCGTGGCCCGGATAATCCGCACTCTCATGATCGAGACCTTCGGCCCCAGCGCCGAATTTGACGGCGAGACCTTTTACGCCTTCCCCAAACCCGAGTCGATCTGGGCGTCGTCGCCCGCCGAACTCCACACTATGAAACTGACCCGGAGCAAGTCCGAGTATGTTCACGGTCTGGCCGGGTCGGCCCTGGATGACGCCGTGGGTCTGGAGCGGCTGGGGGAACTGACCGATAAAGAGATCGTCGAGAAACTGACCGCTCTGCGCGGTGTCGGGATCTGGACCGCGCAATGGACCCTCATCCGCGCCGTGGGCCGCCCAGATGCCCTGCCCCTGGGCGACCTGGCGCTCAGACGGGTGGTGTCCCGGTTGTTCATGAACGGCGATGAAGTCACCGACGCCCAGGTGGAGGAGATCGCCCAGCGGTGGTCTCCTTTCCGCACCTTCGCCACGGTCTATCTATTCAGCGCCCTGAGGACGGGGGCGGGTTGAGTTGGCGGTGTCTAAGGACTCGCTGGCGGCAAACCGTCTGGGAGGCATATGCCATTTCTAGGGCTTAGATTGGGGAACGAACCGGAGTTGGGCCCGGCTGATATCCGGCATCTGGGGTCCTTGGCCGAGGAACTGGGTTACGGCGAGGTCTGGATGACCGAGGGCTCCGGCCGGGACTCCTTGACCCAACTCGCCGCCATCGCCACGGCCACCAGCCACATCGGCCTGGGAACGGGTATACTGCCCATGTTTTCCAGAACACCCTTGATCACGGCCATGTCGTCGGCGGGGTTGGCCGCCGTCTCGGACGGCCGGTTCATCCTGGGATTGGGTGTGGGCAACCGTCCGGCGACGGAGGATGGACACGGGGTGGCCTATAGCCAGCCCATGGAACATCTGCGGGATATGGTCCATATCGTGCGCGGCCTGCTGCGGGGTGAGGAGGTTAGCCATCACGGGAAGGCCATCACTGTGAGCCGGGCGTCATTGGGCGATGCCGCTCCCCAGGGCAGGGTGCCCATCTACATAGCGGCTTTGGGTCCGCGCATGTTACAACTGGCTGGGGAAGTGGCCGACGGCGTTCTGCTGAGTTGGACCGCCGCCAGCTACCTGAAGCAGGCTATCCAACATGTTCGGGACGGAGCGGCCAAAGCCGGCCGTGACCCATCCGAGGTGGAGATATCTGGTTACCTCCGGGTTGCCGTGACCGGCGACCTGACGGCGGGCCGGGCCAGCCTGCAACGGGAGATCGCCCGGTATGCCGGCGGCGCCCACTACCGGTCCTACTTCCGGAATACCGGGTTTGGTGCGGAGATGGCTGGGGCGGAGGCAGCCAGGGACCACGCCGGCAACCCAGCCTTGGCCGCGGCAATCGGCGAGAATATGCAGTCGGAATTGGGCGTGGTTGGTCCCGCTGAGGTCTGCCGGGCGCGGCTCGAGGAATTGCGCGGGATGGGACTGACGAAACCCGTGATCGCCCCGCTGCCCCTGGAAGACGTCAAGGGCTCCTACGAACGGACCATCAGGGCCCTTGCTCCCTAGCCTTTAACGCGACTAAACCGACAAAGCGAGAATTTTATGTCCTCCATATTGGTCTTCGTTTTCGATGGACTCCAGCCGGCCCAGGTCAACCCCCGGTTGATGCCCAACCTCTCGGCTTTCGCCGCCGGTGGAGTCACCTTCTCCAACCACCATTCGGTTTTCCCCACGGTGACCCGGGTCAACGCGGCCAGCATCGTCACCGGCATGAACCCGGGAGGACATGGCCTGGCTGGAAACCGGCTTCTGATCAGGGATTTCGACCCGGACCATGCCATACCGGCTTTGGAGCCTGAGTTGAGCCAAGTCGCCAAGGCCGGAGTGCCCATCCTGCTGGCGCCGACGTTGGCGGAGATGCTCGCCCCGCATGGGAAAGAATACGTGGCCATCGGCGTTGGGACCAGCGGAAACGCCTACGTGCATAACCCTACCGCCGACGTTTCAGGTGGGGCGACGATACACCCGGAATTCGCCCTTCCCCGAGACCTGCACGAATCACTGCTCGACCGGTTCGGCCAATGGCCGGAGGAAACGGCTCCAACCACCCCGAGGTTGGCGCACGCCATGCGGATCATGACCGAGTACGTTATCCCAGAGCGCAGGCCCGCCGTGGCTTTGATCTGGTCATATGAGCCGGATAAATCGCAGCACGCCACCGGAATCGGGTCCAGCCTTTCCGACACCGCCGTCAAAGAGGCGGACGGGCAGTTCGGGGACCTGATACGTTGGCTCCGGGAGACTGGACGCGCCGAAGATACCGACGTTTTCGTGGTGTCCGATCACGGCTATTCGACCCTATTCGAGAACATCGGCGTTGAAGCATCCGTGCGGGAAGCCGGGTTTGGGCCGGGCGGGGAACCAGGCGGAGTGGTCGTTGCCCAGAACGGGGGTGTGGTGCTTTTTTACACCCGGCCGGGTGATTTCGATACAGCCCAGCGGTTGGCGGCCTGGCTGATGGCGCAGCGTTGGTGCGGCACCATAACGGCGTCCGACGCCGTCGCCGGTATTCCGGGCACCCTGCCGGCGTCGTTGGTGGGGAACCAGGGCCCACGGGCGCCCGAGCTTACGATCTCTTTTCAATGGGACTCAACACCCAATGACGCCGGGTACTCCGGCATGTGTTACTCCACTTATGGCGAACCCGGCGTGGGACAACATGGCTCGATGAGCCCGTTTGAGATGAATAACATCCTGTTTGCCGGCGGACCCAGTTTCAGGTCGGGACTCAAGCTGGAAACGCCGTCCGGCAACTTGGACCTGGCGCCCACGATCCTCAAGATACTGGGCATCTCCGGGAACGAGGACTTGCACGGAAGGGTGCTGGAAGAAGCGCTGGCCGGTGGACCTGAGGCCGGCGGTGTAGAATGGTCAACCGAACTGCACCACGCCGAACACGATCTGGGCGAAAAAGTCTATCGTCAGCAGATAAAGATATCCCGGGTGGGCGCCGTCTCATATGTGGACGAGGGCAACCGGTTGGATCAGTAACAGCGGCCCCAAACCTGCGATCATGGGCGCCGATGCTTGGCAGTTAAGTGGTTTCAGACCTCGGAAGCCAGGTCTAATATCCTACTGACGCACCATCAATAAGCCACGGCCCGCGTCGATGCCGTTAGGAAACGATATGCCAACCGATTTCGATAGGCGTTTGAAAGAATACCTATTGGACACCATAAGATTAGACGTAGCGACGATCTCCAAGGACACTATTCATTTGGAATGGGATGCCGACGGTCGCCGGTTGAAAAATACTTACAGGTTTCCTTTCGTCTTTGGAGATAAGCCTGCATTTGCGGAAGAGCGCGCTAGAGATTCCTTTGCGGCGGTCTTTGGGGCAATAAGCTCACTCCGGTTTACCGCCATGCTTCCTAAAAAAGTAGACCTCACGGCGGTTGAGGACCATCTTCCCGAAGCCTTGATCGATTTCCTGTCATATAGTGCGCGGATAGAGGGCAGTGAGTACTCTTGGCAGATCGGTTTCAACCAGTGGGACCCGGAGATAGTAGCTGTCCCGAAAGAAGATGATCTTCCGATACTCACCGTGCCGGAGGACAGCAAGCAGGTGTTGGTTGCCATGGGTGGAGGAAAAGACGGCCTGCTTTGCCTGAAATTATTGGAGAACTCTGGCATAGATTTCCACATGTGGCAGTACCTAGAACATCTTTATCAAACGGTCGAAGCGAAAGAGGACCCGTCGGCAAGTCCCCTATTTGATTCGGTACCGGCTGAGCATAAGCATCTGGTGTATTTCAACGAAGATTCCTACCTGTTTGAGATGACTCGAAGAAGAGACAGCGGTATCGAGTCATATTATGAAGTGTTACACCCTGGGGCCACGGTGTCTTTCGCTCAAAACGCTGGAGAGCCCACGTTGGGCATGATCATCGGGGCTGGATTGCAAGCCGCCTATGAACTTCCGGTGGCGGTTTGGGGCGATGAAAAAAGCGCTGAATCTCCTAATTTTATCGACCCCGTTTCCGGGACCGGCATCATGCACTCAGGAACAAAAACCCTTGATTATGCGGCCAACATACAAAGATGCTGGGGGAAGATATTCAAGAACCTGCAGTGGGTTTCCCTGCTGCATCCGTATTACGACACGGCTATCTTCAGGCTATTAAAACCGGTGATCGGCGAATCGGTGCATCAAACGCATTCCTGTAACCGGGGCAGTCCTTGGTGTCTGGAATGTCCAAAATGTTTCTATGTTTTTGCCGGCCTCACCGCCAATTTCGATCGTCACGACGTGATAAAACAGTTCGGCGGCGTGGACTTGTTTCAGAGAAAAAATAAGGATGCGATCTGGAAAGAGTTGTTAGCGATAGTTGAAGATGGGGAGACCCCAAGAAGGGCGATGGAATGTGTGGGCCAACAACAAGAAGTCCAATTGTACTTTTGGAATATCAAGAAACGATATCCAGAATTGCTCAGCGCTCCTCCATTCAGGCTATTTCAAACTGAGATATTAGACCCGTTGGGAAGCGAGTTACAGCAGGAGGAATATTTTAAAGGACTGGATCTTAAGTACGGGGAAATGTACCGGGAAGATCATGTGATACCGGCATGGGTGGCAGAGCCGGTATTTGATTACATCACCGGTCTCGACGTGTTAAGCGATAACTGAGGATTCGGGAACTCAGAAATAAGAACCAGAAAAAGCTCGGTCATTCGTCAAACCAAGCACCGGATAGTAATCTGGCGTAGATCGAAACGCGACGGTCGTTGTCTGCGGCAAGTGACTTGGCGGAATCAATATCTTCATAGCCGGCACGGCCCAACGGTTGGCCGCCTGGCTGATGGACCAACGCTTGTGCGTGAGGCGTCAGCCGGAGAATATCGTTGCCACCTAGTTCGGGCCACGTATAATACCGAAGTCACATTTTGGCGGATATCCGAACAGCAGTCTTGCCAGGTAAACCGGGGTCATATCACGCCGGTAAAGGGAGTCACTGAAACCCATGAACATTCACGCTCTGGACCCATCTGAGCTTGCCGGCAGGCGAAACGAGATACTGGACCACTTTTCGCGCATAGATAAAGAGTTTGACCGAAGGCGGGGAGAGAACCGGCTTTTGGTTAAGGGCGGGGATATTCAATGGGAGTCGGCCTCCCGAGTCCACCCCACGCAGCAAGAAGGCCATCTACTCGCCAGAATCATATCTCCGGAATTGGGATTCAACATCCACACCTTTCGGGTGTTTAAACGGCAGATAGGTGGCGGCGGAGTCGACGGCGCCTTCCACACCCACGGCGATGCGGTCAAATATTATCTCGAAGGGAAAGGCAAGGAGATCATCGACGACCAGGAAGTAGAGGTGTCGCCCGGCGATCTGGCTTTCATCCCAGCCAATATCTGGCACGGCACCGAGAACACCGGCGACGAGCCCATGGTGTTCATCGCCTTCCATCAGATCCCCGGCACGCATCTGCCGGTCCCAGCTTCGTGGCAGTACCACGCGGACGACCTGGCCGGTCGTGAAAGCCTGGACAGCCGTCTGGGCAAGATGGAACAAGAAGACCCAGCGGCCATGGACTCGGCGGCACTCTACTCCTGGCGGCAGCATTTGCTGCACGAACTTGGTGTTCTAGATGATGAATTCAATCGCCGGAGGGAGGCCAAGCGGTACCTGGTGCCTCGAAATGAGGTCCCATGGGAGACGCCGGCCGACAGCCAAACAGTCACATTGATCGCTCCGGAACTGGGGTTCGACATCCACACCCTTCAGTTGTCGATCCGGGTAGTGCCTCCCGGTTACAGCGACGACACGTCCCATAGCCACGGCGAGGCCGTCCATTACTACCTTTCGGGACAGGGCCATCAGATAGTCGGGGACGAATCGATCGCGGTGGAGACCGGAGACTTGGTATTCATCCCGGCCGGGACCTCCCATGGCATCCAGAATTCTACGGAAGGGCCCATGCGGGTTTTGATCGCCGAGCAGATGCCGGGGACCTATCTTCAAACCCCGGTGATCAGGCACGAATCATAGTAAGTGACCGGCGAGCCCAACGAGCGTGGTTTGGAGGGTGAATTGGATTCTTTGAACAACATGGGCGTGCTGCTGCCCACCAGAGGAGTCTTGGTGTACGCGAGAGGCGGCAGGCCACGGGTGGAACTGAACTGGCAGATGGCGGAGACCGCGGAGCGCATCGGGTACGACTCCGTTTGGGTTGGCGACAGCATCACCTCCAAGCCCCGTTTGGAGCCGCTCGCAGTCATGGCCGCCCTTGCCGCACGCACCCACCGGGTCAAGATTGGGACCGCCGTCATGCTGAACGCTTTACGCCACCCGGTCCACCTCGCCCACGCCATCGCGACCATCGACAATATCTCCGGCGGCCGTGTCGTGTTGGGTCTGGGGGCTGGGAGAAGCAACAACCAGATGTTCGTGGATGAACATGCCATTGTGGGTATTCCCATCGCTGAACGGGCGGCCCGGATGGAAGAAAGCATCGACGTTCTCCGTAAGCTATGGACTCAAGACGACGCTTCAAACGCGGCCGGTTTTTATCCTTTCGAAGGCGTGAACTTGGAGCCGAAACCGGTCCAACAACAGGTCCCCATATGGCTCTCAAGTAATTGGGTGCGACGGGGACTTAAAAGAGTGGCGGCGCAGGGAGATGGGTGGATCACCAACGTTCCATCCACGGAGCTGTTCACCAAATGTTGGGGGAGGATCGAAGAACAGGCCAAGGAGTTGGACCGGGACATACGCGGCCTTAAGCGTTGCCTCTACATCTCGGTCAATCTCAATGAAGAAGCCGATGCCCTGGAAGAAGGCGATCAGTTCATGCGGGCTTACTACAGCACGCCATACGAAGTGATCAGCAAGCAACTACTCTGTGTCTTCGGTCCGGCCCAAAATGTTATCGACGCGATCAAGCGGTACAAAGACGCCGGAGCAGACTACTTCATCGTCCGCTTCGCCTCGCCCAATCAGATGGAACAGCTTGAGAAATTCACTGAAACGGTGGTCCCAAACCTGGATTAAGCTGTGGACCCACATAGGTTTCTTGCGTCTTAGGTGTGGTTGCAGCGGGTCTTTCGACGGGTCCCCGGATATATCGGGGAGACTTCCCGGCGAAGCCGAGGACGCTCGATAGAATCGGCGCTCGACCTCCAGTCGGAGCTCAGGACGAGCGGATAATAATGGGGCTAAATGACGATTGAGGAACGCCTCAAGTAGGCGATGGAAAACCAAAACGCGCCTGCGCCGCCGCCCGCCTAGCCTTTCAGCATCCTCATCATGGCCATGGGGTTCCGGGACTTGGCCATCTGCTTCATCATTTTCTGGGTCTGCTTGAACTGGTTCAGCAGCTGGTTCACGTCCGCGGGGGTGGTCCCGCTGCCCCTGGAGATGCGGCGGCGACGGCTTCCATTCAGTATCTCAGGCCGTTGCCTTTCCTGGAGAGTCATGGACCGGATGATGGCCTCGATGCGTTCTATACGGCCGTCGTCCAGGTCGCCGACGTTCATCTTCTTGCTCAGTTGGCTCATCCCCGGAATCATCTCCATCACCGAGGACAGCGAGCCCATCTTCTTAACGCTTTGGATCTGAGTCAAGAAATCTTCCAGGTCGAAGCTGGCCTGGCGGAATTTCTTCTCCATCTCCTCGGCCTGCTTCTCGTCCACCGCATCCTGGGCCTTTTCGATGAGGGTCAGGATGTCGCCCATGGCCAGGATACGGGAGGCCAGGCGGTCCGGGTGGAAGGCCTCTAGGCCGTCGGGCCGCTCGCCAACGCCCATGAACTTGATGGGTATGCCGGTGACCCGGGTGATGGACAGGGCGGCCCCGCCCCGGGCATCGCCGTCCATCTTCGACATGATCAGGCCGGTTAGGGAGACCTTCTCGTGGAAGCCTTCGGCGGCGTTCACCGCTTCCTGGCCGGTCATGGCGTCCACGACCAGGAGCACCTCGTGGGGGTCGACCGCTTTCTTGAGGTCGCTCAGTTCCTGCATCGATTCTTCGTCGATCTGGAGGCGGCCGCCGGTGTCGATGATGGCCCAGTTGACCCCCAGTTGGCGGGCCTTCTCCAAGCCGTTCTTGGCCACCTGGACCACCGTGGAAGACTTTGGGTCCTCGGAATAGACCGGGACGTCCAACTGCTTGCCCAGCGTCTCCAATTGTTGAATGGCGGCGGGGCGGCGCAGGTCGGCGGCGATCAGCAGGGACTTGTGGTTCTGGCGGCGCAGGTACAGGGCCAGCTTGGCGGCCGTGGTTGTTTTGCCCGAGCCCTGCAGACCCACCAGCATGATGGTGGTCACCGGCTGGCTGGAGAGGGTCAGGGAGTGGTCGCCGCCGCTGAGGAGCGAGGTCAACTCCTCTTGCACGATCTTGACCACCTGTTGGCCGGGCGAGAGGCTCTCCAATACGTCAGAGCTCATGGCCCGCTCTTTCACGGCGGCCACAAAGTCTCTGGCCACCCGGAAATTAACGTCGGCTTCAAGGAGGGAGCGCCGGACCATGCTCAGGGCTTCGTCGACGTCGGCTTCGGTCAAGCGGCCCTTGCTGGTCAGCTTGTTCAGGATGCCCGTCAACCGCTCGGTTAGGTTCTCAAACATATCTGCTCTGATTGCCTTTATTGGGAAGTCTCCGCTTTGAATTGTAGGCTGGCCCGAGTTTCAGGGTCAAGGTGGGCCGGGGCTGTTTTACTCCCAGCGGAACAGGCGGACCGCGATGAAGAAGGTCAGCGCCAGCCAAACGGTCAAGCCCAGCACGTTCTCCCATTGGGACCACAGGGTAGCGCCGTCAACCGCCACGTTGCGCAGGGCGTCGGCCAGATAACTCAGGGGGAGAAAATCCGCCACGGCCCGCAGGGGCTCCGGCATCGCGTCCCTGGGAAAGAACACCCCGGAGAGGAACATCATGGGCAGGGCGATGGCGTTGGCCACCGGAGCGGCCACGTCCTCGGTGCGGGCGAATCCCGAAACGGCAAACCCCATGCTGACGAACACCCCGCCGCCCAGCAGGGCCAGCAATAGCATGGACCCCAGGTTTCCCTCCAGGTGGACGTCGAAGGCCACCACCGCCAGTCCCACCAGCACCAGGGTCTGCAGTATGGAGACGGTCAGGCGGGTGAAGACCTGGGCGAAGATGAAACTGGCCGGGTGGACCGGGGTCGCTTGCAGCCGTCTCAGGATGCCCCGGCTCTTCAATTGGACGAAGGAAAAGGCCACGCTGAATAGGCCCATCTGCATGATGGACATCGCCACCACGCCCGGCATCAGAAAGTCGATGAATCTTAGGTTGCGGCTGTCCACCGGTTGGGCTTCGATGCGGTAGCGGTCTGTGATCCCACCTTCGGCGAAGCTCATCTCGTCCAACACGTGTTGGATGATGGTCTGTCCGGTGGCTGATTCCCGGGCCTGGCCTTGGTTATAGACCACCGTGACCCGGCGTTGGACCGGGGAATTCGCCTCGCCGAACCCCCGCTCGATGATCAGTATCAGGTCGCGGTCGCCGTCCAGGAGGGCCTCCCGTTCTTCCTCCTCGGAAAGCGTCTCGGAGATGTCGAAGGTGCCCAGGGCGCGGACTTCGCGGATCAGTTTCCGGGAGGCATCGTTACCGGCCCGGTCAACGATTCCCAGTTCGAGAGTGCCGAAGGCGCCGAAGTCCAACAGCCCGAACACGGAGATCAGCACCACCGGCAGGAAGAAGGTCCAGAAGATGGCCTGCCGGTCCCGGAACCAGATCCGCATCGAGGCCCGGGTGAGGCTGAGCGTGGGGTTGGTCTGCAATAGATGCTTCAGCATCAGTCGGTCCGCAGCGCCCGGCCGGTCAGGTCCAAGAACACGTCTTCCAAGTTGGCCAGCGTTTCGGTCCGTTTCTTCTCGAAACCCCTGCTGAGGAGAGCGTCAACCAACGCCGCCGGGCGGTCCATGGCGACGATCTTGCCATGGTCCATGATGGCCACCCGGTCGCACAATTCCGCCGCTTCCTCCATGTAATGGGTGGTCAATAGCACCGTGCGCCCTTCAGATTTGAACCGCTGGACCAATTCCCACATGTGCCTCCGGGCCTGGGGGTCCAGTCCGGTGGTGGGCTCGTCCAGAAAGAGCAAGACCGGGTCATTGACCAGGGTGGAAGCAATGGAGAACCGTTGTTTTTGACCGCCGGAGAGTTCCTTGAATTGCGCCCCGGCGCGGTCGTCCAGTTCTACCTCCCGCAATAGGTCCATGGCGTCGATCTGCCGGTGGTAGATACTGGCCATCACGTCCAAGATCTCGGTCAGGTTCAGCCGGTCGAAGAACGCCGATGATTGGAGTTGAATGCCGATGACCTTTTTGACCGCCCGCGGGTCCTTCTGGACGTCGATGCCGTTGACGATGGCCGTGCCGCTGTCGGGAGCCCGCATCCCCTCCAGTATCTCGACGGTGGTGGTCTTGCCCGCGCCGTTGGGCCCCAAGATGCCGAAGACCTCTCCCGGACTCACCGAGAACGAGACGCCGTCCACGGCTTTCAGGTCGCCGTAACTCTTGCGCAGGTCCTGGACCTGGATGATTTCTGTTTGTGGCGCCGTCATGTCTGTCTGAATATCATGTGATGGATGTGAAAGATTTTTGCCCGGTTTTGGGTTTCGGGCAGCTTCGGACGCTGTGCTAAAATTAGCTACGCTCCGGCCGGCGGGCCGCGGGCAGACTTCTTCGGTGTGGTGGAGGTTGCAAGTGGCCGGTTTCCCTCTAAGGTCTCGGGCAAGCTCTCTTTCGGGCTGTCTTTTAGGGGCCGGGTCGAGGCCTTCCCCATGATACCCCTCAAACTCACTCTCAGGAACTTCTTGTGTTACCGGGAGAACGTTCCCACATTGGACTTCACCGGGCTCCACGTCGCCTGCCTGTGCGGCCCCAACGGCCACGGAAAATCGGCCCTGTTGGACAGCATCACCTGGGTATTGTGGGGCAAGGCCAGGGCCAAGATCCAAGATGAGATGATCTCCTACGGGGCCGATGAATGCCGGGTGGAGTTGGACTTTTCCTCCCGGGGCCAGGCTTACCGCGTGATCCGCAGCCACGCCCGGGGCGGCAGGCGCCGCCGGGGCGGGGCATCCGATCTGCAACTGATGGTCCTCGAAGACGGCACGCCGCGGACCATAACCGGCGATATGATCCGCGAGACCCAGGCCCGCATCGACCAGACCATCGGCATGGACTACGACACGTTCATCAATTCGGCTTTCCTGGTCCAGGGCCGGGCCGACGAGTTCACCAACAAGACACCCGCGGAACGCAAAGCCGTCCTCAGCAAGATCCTGGGCTTGGGGGTCTACGACCGGCTCCTGGTGCGCGCCAGGGAGCGGAGCAGCGGGGCCGAAAACAGCGCCAGGACCGCGGAAGGAAATGTGGACCGCCTGCGCCGGGAACTGGAGCAGTTGGTGGCGCCGGAGGCGGAACTGGCGGAGGTGGAATCCAGTTTAGTCACCCTGAACAAAGACCTGGCGGAGCAACAGGTGAGGACCTCGGGACTGCGTGACCAGGTCGGCGAACTACGCCGGCAACAGGCCGGCCAGGAAGAAACGGCCCGGCGGTTGGCGGACCTGGCCAAGGAGATGGAGCAGGCCGAATCCGCCCACAAAACGGCCCAGCAACAGGTGGCGGCCTTTGAGAAGCTGGTGGGGCAAGCAACATCGATCCGCCAGGGCGCCGCCCAACTGGCAACCGCCCGCGCCGCGTTCGCCCGGCTTGAAGAAGCAGGCCGGAACTTCGATGAGTTGGCAGG
>JACZYV010000029.1:0-20944 GCA_022570905.1 Chloroflexota bacterium | reverse complement strand
GTAGAGCTGCTGGCCCTGACGGACGAGGAGTTCCAGACCCGGTTCCAGGGCACGTCAATCATGCGGGCCAAACGGGTTGGATTGCAGAAGAACGCCTGCGTGGGGCTGGGCAACAACCGGGACGAAGCGGGGGTGCCGGCGCTGATTTCCACCTTGAAGACCGCCGAACCGCTGGTGCGCGGCCACGCCGCCTGGGCGCTGGGTCAGATAGCGACGCCTGAAGCCATCAGTTCCTTGGAACAGTCGTCCGCGTCCGAATCAGACCCGTACGTCCGGGAGGAGATAGAGGCGGCGCTCAAAGAATCTAGTCAAAAACCCGCAATCGACTCGAGGCGTTCCCGTGAAACTAGACTCGTTTCCTAATTAGTCTGGGTCGGCTGGGGGTTCTGGGCGGGTTGGGCCGGCTGGCGCTCCCCGGATTCGGGCTGTCTGTTCCTGCGGCCTCCGGAACGACGGCGGCGCTGATTGTTGACGGCCGGCGTGAAATCCGCTGGAACGTAGCCCTTGCCAAAGTGGAGCTTCTTCATCTCTTCTTCGATCAATGTAAAGTCGTTCTTGGGCAGCAGATGAAGATTGCCCTGGAAGGCCATGTACCAGTCCTCGGGATTCCACCGCTTCACGTATTCCAGGCGCGGCGCCAGTAGGTTGGCGTCGATGAATTGGTCGTCTTTCAGGATGACGCCGGGTTTTAGCTTGATATGGTAGGGAAAACCAGTGCTGCCTTCGTTGACCCAGATCTGATCCTCGGCCTCATAGTAAGAAGACATGGCGGTGGCGGTGGCGGCGAAGCGCCGCAGGTGGGAGATGTAGAGGAGCACCCGGTCGCCTTCGGTGATCCGCTGTACCTTGCGGCGGTGCTGGGCCTTGAGTCCAAGAAGAGTGAACCCCCGGGCTTGGGTGATGCGGAAGTTCTCCTCGTTGTTAATCATCATCCAGAAATTGCTGGGCATATGCACCTCAAAACGGCAGGACGCCGGTCATGATGGACCGCCTGGGCGTCCGGCCACCATTCTATCATGATAAAGACTATCATTTCCTCTGGTCCGCATTGCCCCGGTGGGAAGTTTGGCGGCGGCGCGCCGGTGTTGTGATGTCTGGGACGGTGTTGTAATATCAGGCGGGTTTCAGCCCGGCCGGCCCATCACACGCAGCAAGCGAGGATTATTTAATGACCACAGGACAGCGGGATATCGCCATCGTCGGAGTGGCCGAATCGGACGAAATGGGTAACGTCCCCAACAAGTCTTCTCTGCAGCACCATGCGGAGGCGGCCCACAACGCGCTGGAGGATGCCGGTCTGGCCAAGAGCGACGTTGACGGCCTCTTGACCGCCGGAGGCTCAACCATGGTGACCGCAGAGTACATGGGCATCAACCCGACTTTCACCGACAGCACAACCGTGGGCGGGTCGTCTTTCGTGATTCATGTGGCCCACGCCATGGCCGCCATCCGCGCCGGTTACTGCGAGGTGGCGTTGATCACCCACGGACAGGCAGGACGTTCGGCCAGGGCCCGGTTTCCCGGTGACGGCAACCTGCCCTTCGGCCAATACGAAGCGCCCTACGGAATCATCGGCGCGCCCATAAACTACTCTCTGGCTTGCGCCCGCTACATGCACCAATTCGGGGAAGAACGCACCCGCCAGGGCATGGCCGAGATCGCCGTGGCCACCCGCAAATGGGCCAATCTGAATCCCAAGGCAATGATGCACGACACGACCATGAGTTTTGACGAGTACCACGATTCCCGCTGGGTGGCTTGGCCCTTTCACCTATTCGACTGCTGTCTGGTCACCGACTCTGGGGCGGCCATCATCGTGACCACCGCCGAGCGGGCCAGAAGTCTCAAGAAAGAACCCGTCTGGGTCTTGGGGGCCGGCGAAGGACACGACCATAACATCGTGAGCCAGATGCCCGATTACACCTCAACTTGGGCGCGGAGGTCGGCGCCCCTGTCCATGCAACGGGCCGGCATCACCCACGATGACCTCGACCTGACCATGATCTACGACTCCTTCACCTACACGGTGATGGTAACCCTCGAGAGCATGGGGTTCTGCAAGCCGGGAGAGGCCGCGGACTTCGTCGCCAACCAGCGGACCGCTCCGGGCGGGGACTTCTCCCTGAACACAAGCGGCGGCGGCCTGTCCTACACCCACCCCGGCATGTACGGCAGCTTCCTGTTGGTGGAGGCGGTCCGGCAGCTGCGGGGCGAGGCGGGAGACCGGCAGGTGAAGAGCAAGCGGGACCCCAGCCAGAACGCCAAACTGTCCATCGTCAACGGCACCGGCGGCTCTTTGTCTTCGACCGGCACGGTGGTGTTGGCAACCGATTAAACGGAGAGGGTTAGAAATCCCTCAAATACCCCTTCCACGCATTTCGAGGCGTCCTGATGAATCGGGATGCCTTTTATATTAATTTTATATTTTTACAAAGAAATTGCATTTCGCCGCTTATGTTTAGTTAATGGACTGGGCGGCGGCTGTGCTAGGGTGACTACATATTTATGGGTTGGTGTCTCTGATGCCTTCTCATCATTTGTCACGCCGACGGCGAAAGGATTTTTTCTTCATGGACCGTACTATTTCTTCTTTTCTCCAGCACCTCATCGTCGAAAAGGGCTTCTCACGCAACACCTCGGACGCCTACCGAAACGACCTCGGCCAGTTCTGGGAATTCCTCCAAGACAACTCCAACAATCATTCCAGCGGAAATGGCAACGAAAGTTACACCTGGTCCGCGGTGGACATCAACGTCCTCAACAAATATATCGAGGACTTGAGGGTCCGCAAGGGTTACCGCGACACCACCACCGCCCGTAAGGTCGCTTCGATCAAATCTTTCTTCGGTTTTCTGTCGGAGAACAGCATCATCACTGAAGACCCCACGGAATCCCTGGGCTCTCCCCGGGTCGGCCGCACCCTGCCCAAATTCTTGCCCGAAGAGGACGTGACCACTCTGTTGGACACAGCCTACAAATCGGGAACCAATGAAGGGCAACGCGACGCCGTAATCATGGAATTGCTCTATGCCACCGGTCTACGGGTCGGCGAATTGGTGTCGCTGAACATACAGGACTTGGACCTGTCCGAGTCCTACATCCGCTGTATGGGCAAGGGCTCCAAAGAGCGCATCGTCCATCTGTATCCCAAAGCCCTGGAAGAACTTAGGCGTTACTTGAAAACCGCCCGCGTGGCGCTGCTGGGACACCGCCGCACTGAGCCGTCGTTGTTCGTCAACCACCGGGGCGAACGGTTGACCCGGCAGTGGGTCTGGACCATCCTTAAGACCTACGGGCAAAAAGCAGGCATCGAGCAAAGCATCACGCCCCACACCCTGCGGCATAGCTTCGCCACCCATCTGCTGCAGAACGGGGCCTCCCTCCGGCACGTGCAGGAACTTTTGGGACACTCCAGCATCTCCACCACCCAGGTGTACACCCACCTGACCAACGGCTACGTGCAGAAGGAATACGCCAAGAGCCACCCCAGGGCCTGATCTTAAACGTCCGGTCCCGGTATCCTACGTCACCTACTCGTTGGCGAAAAGGGCAGTCCAGCACGGCGGCAACGGCAGTTAAGCCGGCAATTCCGTGTTTGCGGACTGCCCTTTCTTCAAGATAACTGCTATAGTTGAATGGCTGGCGGGAGCCTGATCGCAAGTCCCCGCCGCGCCGGTTTTCGTCAACATTAACCCTCATCGAGAGGTAGCCTCTAATGGCTGGTAAAGCTCGCCGCACCGCATCCCGGCAGACACAACTAAAGCGGAAGAAGAACCAAAAGGGACCCAGCGGCATACCCACCGGCGCCCAAAGAGAGACCGTCCCCGAGACGGATGAACCCGTTGCCGTGCCGGCCGGCGTCGAAGATGCCGAGTCGCAAGCCCCGGAAACGCTGGAGGCCGGTGAAGCGCCGTCGGTCGCGGCAGCCCCCCGGGCGTCACGTCCGTCCCCAGTAGCCCGGACCCCGCGCGGCGAATTCGCGGGTCAGGGCCAGGGCCGGCTCAGGGGTGAGCGGCCAGCGGCCTATCTCTACGTCGGAGCGGAGGCCCGGCGCATACTGTTCCTTACCACAGGGATCCTCATCGCCTTGGTAATTCTCGGAATACTCCTCTAAGCCAAATGCCTCTACCGCTGGTCGAACAGCGCCTACTGGCGACCCCAGAAAGTCCGGGCGTCTACTTGATGAAGGACCCTCGGGGCACCGTCTTGTATGTGGGCAAGGCCAGCGTTCTCCGCAACCGTCTCCGGTCTTACTTCGGGTCGCCCAGCAATCTGCCCAACAAGATCCGCCGCATGTTGGGGCACCTCCACGATTTCGAGTACATCGTCACCGACTCACCGGCCGAGGCCCTGATCCTGGAGAATACCCTCATCAAGCGGTACAAGCCCCGCTACAACGCCCGGCTGAAAGACGACAAGACCTACCCTTATCTCAAGATTGACCTTAGCGAGGAGTTCCCACGGGTGTACATCACCCGGCGGGTGCTCAAGGACGGGGCCCGCTATTTCGGACCCTTCGCCACCGCGGGCACCGTGCGCAAGACCATGGACCTGGTGAAACGGCTCTTCCCCTACCGCTCCTGCACCAAGAACATCACCGGCAAAGACGCACGCCCCTGCCTGGAGTACTACATCAACCGCTGCGTGGCCCCCTGCACGGGCTACGCCAGCAAAGAGGACTACGCAAAGGTCATCGGCCAGGTTGTCATGTTCATGGAAGGCGACACCACGGCGGTGACCGACGACCTGAAGACCAACATGAATCAGGCATCGGAAAAGCTGGAATTCGAGCGCGCCGCCGTCCTCCGGGACCGGATCAAGGCCGTTGAGAAGGTGGCCGAGGAACAGCGGATCACGGTCGATTCCAATCCCGTCAGCGACATGGACGTGATCGCCCTGGCCCAGGGCAGCAACGAGACCTGGGTTGAGGTGTTCTTCATCCGGAAGGGCAAGCTGATTGGCCGGGACCACTTCTTCATGGAGGGTACCCAGGACGATGCCGAAGAGTTGGTGCTGGGACAGTTCGTCAAGCAGTTCTACCAGACGGCGGCCCTGGTGGTGCCCCCCAGGATAGTTGTCCAGCACATGCCCGAGGACCATGAAGCCATCGTTGAGTGGTTGCGCCAGGTGCGCGGCGGGGCCGTCCGGCTGGTGTGTCCGCAGCGCGGTATCCATAAACAGTTGCTCCAGAGCGTGGCCGACAACGCCCGCCAGGGCCTGGCCCAACACCGCATCACCTGGATGGACAACACGGATGTCATCCAGCAGGCCATCTCCGATCTGGAGGAGGAACTGAGCCTGCCTCTCCCGCTGCGCCGCATGGAATGCTACGACATATCCCACATCCAGGGCAGCAACACCGTTGCCAGCATGGTGGTGTTCGAAGACGGCAAACCCAAGCCGGCCCATTACCGGCGATTCAAGATCAAGACCGTGGAGGGGGTTGACGATTTCGAGAGCATCCGTGAAGTGCTGCGCCGCCGGTTCAAGCGCCTGGCCGCTGCAAGGGCCGCCGAGAAACGCGGCGAGGGCGAGGGACCCGGAGCAGACAGCTTCGGAGTGGTCCCTGATCTGGTGCTGATCGACGGAGGCAAAGGCCAGTTGTCCGCGGCGTTGGAGGTGTTCTTGGAGTTGGGGTTGGACGATGTTCCCCTGGCGTCTTTGGCCAAGGAGAACGAAGAACTGTTCGTCCCCCATTCTCCCGAACCCATCATCCTGCCCCGGGACTCCCAGGCCCTCTACTTGGTGCAGCGGATCCGCGATGAGGCCCACCGGTTCGCCATCACCTATCACCGGAACCTGCGTAGCAAGAGCAGCCTGAAGTCTCCCCTGGACAACGTCACCGGCATCGGACCCAAACGTAAGCGGATGCTCATGCGCCGCTTCGGTACACTAAAGGGTATCAAAGAGGCGGCGGTGGACGATCTGGCGTCGGTCCCCGGCATGACCCGGTCGCTGGCCATCAGGCTTAAGCAGACCATCTAGCCGCTCCATCAGTCGCGCCTGATTCACGCCTGACTAGTCCACTGATCTACACTTATACCCAGTACCCCATTTGCCTTTGGACGGACCGTGGGGTACCATGTGTTTCCAATCCATGCCAATGGGTATCCTGTTACCTATGGTTTAAGTGTAAACATGGTCAAAGTATCCATATCTCTGCCCAACAACACGCAGATCACCTTCGAGTCCGAGGAGCCCGAGGTGCTGCATGAAGTCGTGGGCATGGTGTTGCGGGACCTGCCCCGGGACCTGATGCAGTCGCCTGGTGTAATCGCGGCCGGCGGGCCGGAGGAAAAAAGTACCAGCGTAGCCGCATCGGCGCTGTCTACAGAAACGATGACAACGGAAACTGCCTCGCCTCCGGTGCCTCAACCGGCGGCCTCTCAGTCAGTGGAGTCCGTATCCCCACCGCCAACTACTTCCAGTAGAGGGACCGTTGATACCCACGATGGCAATGGGCCTGCGGCGGCGGCTCCTCCCGAGTTTCTCTCCGAAGTTGGCCGGGAGGGTTTCATGGCTTTCTGCCGGGACGCCAAACCGCTGGGCGACATGCGTCGAGTCGTCGTAGCCGCCGAGGGCGCCAACCGCCATTTTGGGGTTGACGGTGTGAACGCCGAAGACCTTGGCTGGCTCTTTGATGTGGCCGGTTGGCGCAGACCGGGCAACTTCACCCAGACCCTCCGCAATGCCGCCCGCTCCAAGTTCGGCTGGCTGGAACGCATACCAGGCCGCTCTGGCCGCTATGCCGCCACGCCCCTGGGCCTCTCAAAAACCCTCCCCAGCGGCTAACGGCGGCGGCCCATCCGCGTTTTCTTCTGTTTGACTGCCTCCGGGTTTCTCTTTCGGGACTCAGCTGTTTTCCCACATCCTTTCAGGTGAACTCCGTATAATGGCTGGCGGGCCGCCGCCTATCTGCGTCCCATTCATGCGGGCAATTTCCTCGGAGGAGAACACCTAGAACTGGATGGAAATATTGAAAACAGCGCCCAGGAGGGTCATGGCGGTCACCCCACATCCCGACGATTGCGAGGGCGGATGCGGCGGTACGCTGGCCAAATGGGTCAGGGAATCGGGGACCGTGGCTTCCGTGGTGATGTGCACCAACGGCAACAAGGGCACCGGGGACCGGGAAATGAGCCCGGACCGGCTGGCCGCCACCAGACGGGTGGAACAACGGAACGCTTCCGACTTAGTGGGAGTCACTGACGTGGTCTTTCTAGACCACCCCGACGGCGGACTGGAGGACACCGAACTGTTCCGCAGTCAGGTGACCCGGGAGATACGCCGCTTCAAACCGGACCTGATCCTCTGTATAGACCCCTACCGCAGCACCTCCCACACCCACCGCGACCACCGCATGAGCGGACAGGTCGCCCTGGACGCCGCGTTCACCTACGCGTGGAGCTACCAGCACTTTCCGGAGCAGATAACGGAGGAAGGGCTGGAACCGCACCGCGTCGAGCAGGCCTTTCTCTGGGGCGGCGAAGAACCCGACGTTTTTGTTGATATCAAGTTTTACCTGGACGTCAAGGTCGACTCTCTGGGCGCTCACGCCAGCCAGATGAGGTCAACCCGTGAAGAACGGCTGGAACGGGTCAGGAACCACTCGGGACGTCACAAAGAGGCCACCGGCCTGGACTACGCCGAAGGTTTCCGGCGCATCAACTTCAACCTGGGCTCTCTGGAGTGGCGCCTACTGCACACCTAGCTGATGGCCACAACATTGATAGGGCCGGAAGGGGAGGGTGAACGCTCTTCGTCAGAACTCGAAATCCGATATCCAGGAACCCGTCGCTACGGCGTGTCCGTCTGCCATAGCACTTCGAATATATGTTCCTGGTCATCGAACCCTTTAAGCGTTCTCATCCCAAAATCCGAGTACTTATGCTCGGTGTTGGACGGGCCATTGGCGACCTGCATTAATAGGTCGGACACCAATATCTGGCCTCCGGCGGACTCATCCATTATTCTGGCGGCCATGACGACGGTGGAGCCAAAGTAATCATCTTCCTCTTTGATCACTTCCCCTAAGTTAAGACCGATGCGCACCTTAAGTTGCCGGTCGGGGTTCTCGATGTTGAACTCCCGCAGGTCTTTTTGAATATCCACCGCGCAAGAAACGGCCTTCCGGGCGCTGTAGAAGGCAATCATGAAGCCGTCGCCGGTGGTTTTCACCTCCTGGCCGCCATGATTGTCCAGTTGCTGGCGGATTATCTTCCTGTGGGACGCCAACAGAACCTGGTTCTCCTCATCTCCCAGCCGTGTGAGCATTTGAGTGGAGCCTTCCAAGTCGGTAAACATGATGCTGGCGGTGATCTGGCGCACGCGGCGCTCGAGCTGGGTGTAGGCTTGCTCCAGTTCTTGGACCAACTTCTGCCGCTGCTCCTCGGCGATCTTGTTGGCCCTTCGTACTTCCGCCTCTCGCAGTTCCCTTTCAACGGCGGGTCCTAGTCTGGCCAGGTTGTTCTTCATGATGTAGTCATGGGCGCCGGACTTCATGGCCGCCACGGCAAGGTCTTCGCCGATGCTGCCCGAAACGATGATAAAAGGCAGGTCTAGACCCGACTCATGGAGCATGCTCAAGGCCTGGAGAGAGTTGAATTTGGGCAGGCCGTGGTCCGAGAGAACAACCTCCCAACCTCCCTTTTCCAAGGCGGCGCTTAATTCTTGTTCTGTTTCGACCCGTTCGTATTCCGGTTCAAACTGCGCCCGGCGCAGTTCCCGCAACATCAGTGCTGCGTCGTCCTCTTGGTCCTCAACGATCAGGACCCGCAACGGAGTGCTCATACAGGCCTCTTCTCACCTGGGCGGCGGTTCGTTCAGTACCAGCCAGTAAAGGCCAACCTGCCGAACCGCTTCGGTGAATTGCATAAAGTCCACCGGCTTGTGAATGTAGCTGTTAACGCCGAGATTATAGGAGTCGACCAGGTCTTGGTCCTCCTTGGAGGATGTGAGCACCACCACGGGTAGCCGCTTGGTCCGGTCATCGGCCCGAATCCGTTTTAATACTTCCAGGCCATCGGCCTTGGGGAGCTTGAGATCCAACAAGACCAAGCGGGGCAGGTCGTTGACATCACGGTCTGAATAGGAACCGATGGCGAACAAGTAGTCGATCGCCTCGACCCCGTCTCGGGCCACGACCACGTCATTCGAGATTTTGCTTCGATTCAAAGCCCGGATGGTCAACGCCTCGTCGTCGGGGTTGTCTTCCACCAGCAGGATAACGTCACTGGCCATTGGTTCTAAACCTCCTTCACCCCAGGGTGAAATAGAATGTAGCGCCCTGTTCCACTTTGCCTTCGGCCCAGACGCGTCCTCCGTGGCGGTGGATGATCCGCTGGACCGTGGCCAGGCCGATACCGGTGCCCGGAAACTCCGTCATGCCATGGAGCCGCTGGAACGCGCCGAAGAGATTGTCTGCGTATTCCATATCAAATCCGGCGCCGTCGTCCCGCACGAAATAGGCCGGCCGTCCATCATCTTCTGTAATCCCAAACTCTATCTTCGCTGTCGGATGGTTCCCAGTAAACTTCCAGGCGTTGCCTATAAGATTGTCCAACACAGTACGCAACAGGTTCGGGTCACCCATTGTAACGGCTCCTTCAGTTATCTCAAAGGTCACGTCACGCCCCGACTCCCCTTCTTCAAGTTCCACGACCACCTGCCGGGCGATGGCGCTCAGGTCAACCTCCTTGAAACGCATCTCTCTCCGCGTAACGCGGGATAGATTCAGAAGGTCGTCGATCAGTCTACCCATCCGCTGGCTGGCGGCGCGGGTGCGTCCAAGATAATCTTTCCCTTCATCATCCAACTTGTCTTCGTAATCTTCCAGCAATGCCTGGCTGAATCCATCGATCGTCCGCAGTGGCGCCCGCAGGTCGTGGGACACCGAGTAGTTGAATGCCTCCAGTTCTTCGTTGACCGCGGCAAGCTCAATGTCCCGGCGTTGCAGGTCCTCGGTCATCCTATTGAACGCGGCCGCCAGCATCCCGATCTCGTCCCTAGAACCCACCTCGACTCTGGCGGAGAGATCACCCTCGGCGATGATCGTGGTGGCCCGTGTCAAGCGGTCCAATGGGCGGATGGTCCGCCAAGTGACCCACATCGCCAACGCGCAGATATACAAAAACACGCCCGTCACAGCCACCAAGAACCACTGGACTTGATTGATCTTATCGCGGGATTCCTGATCGAACAGGCCCACGACCACGGCAATCTCCCGCAGCAGGGGCTCGCTGCTGCCCGCGATCTCCCGGGCAGCTTCCAGTCCACCGGCAAATTCCTCCGCAAGGGGAATCAAGGCTTTTATATCTTGGGAAGATTCCTCCCACTGCGCCGCCAAGACGTCTACTGGGCCAAGCAATTCCTGCTTGAGGCCGCCGTTGAGGAGTACTCGCAACACCTCGTCTAATTTCCCGGCATCTTCGGCCAACTCCGGCGCGGTCTGCTTAGGGTTCTGGGCGATCTCCAAGACCTGCAACCGGACCCGGACCAGTGCCCGGCGAACGTCGGTGAGCGCGAACAAAACGCTGGCATCCACCTCTCTATCCCCGGAGGTCCCGGCGGCATCGGTGTTTTCCAACGCCCGGTCAAGGTCAGGGAAACGGCTGGTGATCTGCAAAGCCAGTTCATTTACCAGCACGCCGGCCGGGGCTGCCCCGCTGACCACCGTTACATTCCCATAGGTGGGCTGCCAGATCCTGTCGATGCGGTCCATCTGGGACTGGATGGTGGCCGACGCTTCCGGCAGGTCGAAAGCGCTCCCCGGAGACCCGAAGGTCAAGCCCCCGTCGCGCAGCACCCGCAGGTTCCAGTCGAACTCGTCGGCCGTCCGCTGCAAGATGGCGTTGGCCTTTAAATCTCCGCCGATGGCCTTGGCGGTGCGGTTGGCTATGCGCTGGATGGCCAACCGCTGGTCCGCTGCCACGGTCACCACTGAGGCGACGTCTCTTTGTTGCCGGACCTGAAGAAAGACCGCGCCGATAGACAGCAGCATCAGCACAGCCATGACGAACAATCCTAACCCAACCTTGCGGGTAAGGCTGGTGCCGATCCAACCGAAGATCTGATTTGTCGTGGTGGCAGATGTCAACGCTGTTGTTGGTGTCCCAGTAAATTCGCCCCTATCTTATAAGGAAGTTTATCCGAAATTGAGGACTCGCCGCCCATCAGATTGTACAACGGACCTGAAACTACCGTATTTGATCTCTGCTGGGAAGCAATTGGGTGATTATCATCGGCATTAACTCTGGCAGATGGCTAGTTCAACCCGGCCTAGATGTTATAATTGTTAGACTATTAACTCTTGTTCATTCGTGGCGGTGGTGCCTATGGACCGCATGGTCACACTCGAGTTTCTCGCCAAGGTCCCCATTTTTGAGAACCTCACCCCCGAGCAGCTTCAGCCTCTGGGCGAGAAGATGCGGCCAAGGAAATTCCAACGGGGCGAGGTGGTGTTCCATCAAGACGACCCCGGTGACCGCATGCACATCATCGTCCAAGGCCGTGTGCGCATATCCTTGGATTCGGATGACGGACGGGAAAAAGACGTCGCCCTGCTGCGGCCTGGCGAATGCTTTGGAGAGATGTCCCTTTTGGACGGATCTAACCGCTCGGCGAAAGCGACCGCGGTGGATGATATAGAGACCTTGGTCCTGATGCGTGACGATTACATTGGCTTCCTTGGTGAATACCCTGAAGTGGCGGCCCAAACCACCGCTGTCCTGACCAACCGTCTGCGAAACGCAAATCAGATGTTGGGGGACATGGCGTTTCTTGATGTGCCCACGCGCGTGGCAAAGCAATTGATTGAACTTGCCGAGAGCCAACTCGAAGGCGCCGATCCAGAGGGAGCCATCGAGATCTCCATCGGCCAGGACGAACTGGCGCGCCTGGTGGGCTCATCCCGCGAGACCGTTAGCCGCGCTTTGACGAGCTACCGCCGCATGGGACTGCTCACAACATCCCACCGCCGCATCTCCATAACCGACCTTCGCGGCCTTGCGCGCATGGCGTCTTACTAGGGCGCAAGCCCCGTTAAGCGCCCAAGTAATTTCCGCCTAGAACCCATTTCCAACCGATACTTCTGTGCCGACGGGGAAGATGCAGCCAGAGCCAGCGCTGAGAAAAGACGACTTTTTTATCCATGACGGCAACGCCCGCCGTTATTTTCGCGGAGTCTAACCAGTCATCACTGCTATTCTGGGCGTCTTCGCCTTCTTCTTAGGCGCGTCGGTCGGAAGTTTCCTAAACGTGGTCGCTGACCGGGTACCGGACGGGCGCTCTTTGATGCATCCGCCGTCATATTGTGAATCTTGCCAACGCCCGTTGGCATCCATCGACATGGTCCCGGTATTCAGCTACATCTGGTTACGCGGTAAATGCCGCCACTGCAAAGCACCGGTCTCCCTTAGAGTCGTGTTGGTGGAGGCGGTCACTGGAACCCTTTTCGTAGCGGTGCTTTCGCTCTATGGATTCGGGACGGACTTCGTAGTCCTTTCCGCCTGCATCTCACTGCTCATTGTAATCTCACTCATCGACCTGGAACACGGGCTGATCCTAGACGCAATGGTTTTCCCCAGCATCGTATTGCTGCTCTTGTTGGCGCCATTCTGGACGGAGATCGGAATACCCAGAACGTTCTTGGGTGACGATACCCTGATCGCTTCCTTGGCCAATTCATATCTATCTGGTCTAGGAGCTTTCTTGGTTTTTCTCATCATCGCCATGATCAGTCCATCCGGAATGGGCGGGGGAGACGTTAAATTCGCCGCTGTCTTGGGTTTGATGGTTGGCTTCCCGGGAATCCTCCTAGCGATATGGATCTCCGCGGTTGGGGGAGGGCTAATCGCCATTGGCCTGATTCTGGCCCGGAAGAAGAGCCGTAAGGATGTCATACCCTTCGGACCGTTCATGGCCATGGGCGCCGCCGTGGTTCTCATTGCCGGGCCGGACCTCATAGATTGGTATCAGGACCTGGCGGCCGCAATCTCAGGCACGTAACTGGGGTACACGGTCGGTCACTGATCTTCATACGAACATGAAAGTGTCCGGTTTATTCCTCAGTCCACCAGACCCCAACTCTTCCTCGTGGGTCTTGTCACTTCCGTCTGGCAATCTTTCCAGTCCTTGATACCCGGCACATTATGTAATTTGGGAGGTAATGGCCAGGTAATTGTTGAGGAATATCATATCCGTGGAGCATCTGTGTTCGTCCACCGGTGCGGGGTAGTCCCGAAGAATCACATGATTCCCACACGAAATCTGTTGCGATTCAAATCACAATATAGGGGTCAATCTAGCCGTTCAAATGTGGCAAACATCACACCGAATCAGAAAAGCAGGGCACAGACGGCGCGATTACTCCAACAGATAATCCGGGCAACGTTTAGATACCCCCGGAACTGCTCCGAAAACAACTCCAGCCCGACGCCATTAGGGCTGCCCAGGAGAGGAAAACGGATGCGATACAAACCTCGGGGAACCGGTGTTTCTCGACACTCCCACACCTCTGCATCCAGCCGTAATCGCAGCGTTTCGTTGCAATCTAACTTTCAATTGAGACGGTCTCATGCTAGCATTGGAGCTAGCCGAGTAGTTTTGGAGACGTGCTCCGGAATGGCGACGAAAAAGAGCAAATATGTCCGCTCACACGATCAAAAGATTAACATAATCCTCATAGTTGAAGACGATAAGCATACATCGCGCCTAAACCGCTCGATTTTGGAAGACGAGGGCTACACGGTGGCCTGTGCCGGAAGCGGCGAAGAAGCCCTGAACATGTTGACCGCCACTACTCCATCGCTGGTCCTCCTGGATGTGATGCTTCCCGCGATGGATGGTTTTGTAACCTTTGAGAAGATTCGCGAGCAATCTCAGGTGCCAATCATATTTGTCTCAACCGAGGACCGCGACGAGGACATGGTACGTGGACTTGAGATGGGTGCGGACGACTATATCGCGAAGCCATTTTCAACCAGCGAACTCGCCGCAAGAGTGAAAGCGGTACTGCGGCGCAACGATTCCAGCCGGCCCAGGAAAGCGGTGCCCCGCCCATCGCCCTCCGAGCCCGACATGGCCTTCCTAGACAAGCCTGACGAGACGGGAAAGACGGTTGGAAATCCCACCGAAACAAGATCTAGCTATAAGGCCGGATTCCTGAGTTCTTCCATCGAGCGCGTGAACTCGGTAAACGGAGTAAGCGCATCTTCCTCTGCTCCCACAGAAGGTGAGGAGATTTACGAGGGCGCCGTGAAACTGATCGTGGAGACAAATGGCGAGATCAAGAACATGGTCAAATTCGTTGGCACGTTGCGTGAGAACCCACAGTTCCATCTGCTCCGCGTGGTCTCCAACGCCCGGAGAGACGGCATGGATGTATGGCTTCGCCTTCGCGGACCCAACCCCTTGCGGACCACACTGTTGGCGGCAAGCGGCGTCTCGCAAGTTGAGGCCGTGGAGGATTTTGAACTTGACCTGGAATCTGGCGCCGAGATGCCAATCTTGAAGGTATCGCTGGATTGATCTTCCAGTTCATCTTTCATCCGCCAGTGATTCAACATCCCTGCCGGTGGTCTAACAGGCCCCTGAGCGTCCACCAACCTGCCGATGGCTGACTAACCTAACCGGACTGACCTCCAACCTGCTTATGATAGAAAAAATCGATCCCGACATCTCCCAGGAGACAAACGAAGACGGCTCCAATGGGTCATATGGGCCCGGCGGCCCCGTTTCTGTCGAAAAACGGGTCGGCTTCGCCCGTCCGGTTTCCCTCGGTCAGATGGTCACCGAGGCCGGTATTTTGACTGCGGAAGAGGTCGCCAATGCCCAGGAAACCGCCTGGAAAGAGCGGCTTCCTCTGGGCCGCGTCCTGGTCAAAGAAGGCATGGTGCTGTCCACGGACCTGGCCACCCTGACCGCCCTCCACCTTGGCCTGGCCATGGTCGATCTGCGCAGCGAAAAGATCGATCCGGCGGCGGTGGCCCTGATCTCCGAAGACGTGGCCCGGCGTTATTTGGTGCTGCCCATCTCCCGAACCTCTAACCGGCTCACGGTGGCCATGACCGACCCCACCGACCTTCAGGTGCTCCAAGACTTGGCCTCCCGCACCGGTTACACCATCGACCCGGTGATCACCACCGAAGAGGACCTGCAAGAGCACGTGGACCGGGCCTACCGGATCACGGCGCAACCCCTATCCGGCGTCGAAGCCAGCGAAGACGACATCCCCGAATCAAGACTCACCGCCCAGACTCTCCGGGAATCGGGGCCGGCCCAAGTCATCAACCTTCTTTTGCACCAAGCCCTCCAAGACCGGGCCTCGGATATTCACATCGAGCCTTCCGACTCCCGGCTGCGCATCCGGTTCAGGATCGACGGGATCCTTCACGAGGTCATGAACCTGCCCTTGGACATGCACCCCACCATCATCAGCCGCCTCAAGATCATGTGCGGCATGAACATCGCCGAGCGCCGCCGTCCCCAGGACGGCCAATTGACCTTTGAGGTCATGGACCGCTCCGTTGACGTGCGCGTCGCCATCAGCGGCACCGTGGCCGGGGAGATGTCGGTCCTGCGTTTATTGGACGACAAGAAATTCACCCTGCTCTCCCTTGACCAACTGGGGTTCCGGCCCGACTCGGAAGAGGCGTTCCGGAAGCTGCTCCGTCTGCCCTACGGGATGGTGATCGTCTGCGGGCCCACCGGGTCCGGCAAGAGCACCACCCTCTATGCCTCAGTACTGCAGATGAACCGGATCGAGAACAAGGTCATCTCCATCGAAGACCCGGTGGAATATCATATGGCCGACGTCAACCAGATGCAGGTAAACCCCGAGGCTGACATCACCTTCGCCTCTCAACTTCGCAGTATCCTGCGCCTGGACCCAGACGTTATCCTGGTCGGCGAGATCCGGGACCAAGAAACCGCCCTCATCGCCACCCAGGCGGCGCTGACCGGTCACCTGGTCCTTACCACTCTCCACGCCAACGACACTGTCTCGGCCTTGATTCGGCTCAAGGAGCTGGGAGTGCCGCCCTATCTGGTGGCGTCTTCAGTGGCGGGCATCGTCGCCCAGCGGATGGTACGGGCGGTGTGCCAGACCTGTATGACTCTCACCGACCGGCCCGTGGCCGAGCAGCAGGCCTACGCCGCGGAGATGGGTGAAGAAAAACAACGGTTCCAATATGGGTCGGGCTGCAACGCCTGCGCCCAGACCGGCTATGTCGGCCGTATCGGTGTGTTCGAGGTCCTCAACATTACCGACGGCATCCGGCAATTATTCTTGGAAGACGCTCCCCGGCACCAACTTTTCAGCAAGGCCGTTGACGAGGGAATCATTGTGTTGCGGAAAGACGGCATGATCAAGGTCCAACAAAATTTGACCACTCCATACGAAGTGATGCGAGTGATGTTCAGTCTGGAATAACCGGCTGGAATCACCGGCCATACTCTTTAGCCATGCTTTATAACTACGTTGCATACACTCTAGAAGAGGGCCTGTACAAGGGCAAGATCGAGGCGGACACCGAGGGCGAGGCCAGAGGCGAGGTGGTCCGGCAGGGATATACGGTGCTGCGCATCTCGCCCGTCCGCACCATGCCAGCTCTCGAGGAGATGTTCCCCTCCCTCTTCAAAGTGAGAACCGGCGAGTTGGTCCGGTTCTCCCGCCAACTGGCAACGATGGTGCGCGGCGGCAGCAGCCTGCAACGCGCTCTGGATATGCTGGAAGACGAAACCCACAACCGTGTCATGAGGCGGGTGCTGGGCAGCGTCCGCAAGACCATCGACCAAGGCGGCAGCCTTTCCGCCGCATTCGCCCAGTTCCCCAAGGTGTTCAGCACCCGCTACACATCCGTTGTGGAGGTGGGTGAACACACCGGAAGCCTGGCCGACTCTCTGGAGCAATTGGCTAATACGTTGGCCCGGGAGCACGAGGCGGTGCAGAAGTTCAAACGCACCATGATGATGCCGGCCTTCACCATGGGCGCGTCATTAGCCATGCTGGTCCTGATGATGACGGTGATGCTGCCTCCCCTTCTCAGCGCCTTTGAGAACCGGGGCACCGACGTGCCTTTAATCACCCAGATCGCCATGGCGGGCATCAACGCCTTTTCCGACAATCTGATCTACATCGGAGCGGCGATCTTGATAATTGGCGTTACCATGACCATCGTGCGCCGCATACCGACCACCAAATACGCCCTGCACGTGTTGATCACCCGGCTGCCCATCGCTGGTGGCCTGATAGTTACCCAGGAGATGGCCCAGTTCTCCCGCACCAACGCCATGCTGCTTGAGGCCGGAGTTCCCTTGGCCAGGTCTCTTCCGCTGGCCATCAGCGGCTGCAAGAACCTGGCCTTGTTGCGCGCATTAAACGCTGGCGAAGAGAGTCTGTTGAGCGGCCACGGCTTCGCATCGGCGGTGGGGCGTTATTCGGTGATGCCGAAACTGTGGGTGGAACTGGTGTCAGTCGGAGAGGAGAACAACGTCCTGGGGCGGACCCTCGGCGATCTCGCCACCGCCTACGAGAACGAGGTAGAGAACCGGTTAGGCTCGATCATCGCCATGTTGGAGCCGGCGTCCACATTCGTGGTCGGCGGCGTGGTCCTGTTCATCGCCCTCTCCATGTTCTTGCCCATATACTCCGGAATGGAGGACCTGGGCTAGGCGCCTTGTCCATCTAGCTGAACGCACGGCCTAGATAGGACCCACGGAAAGCCGCATGGAATAGGACAATGGAACGAGCGATCGAAAAATTCCGGCGAAGATTGTCCACATCCCGGCCATGGGTCACCGCCGCGGTGATCGTGGCGGCGTGCCTTTTTTTGTATTTCGCCGGTCAGGGAATCCGCTATTTGCAAGCAACCAGGGAGAACGCCTCCATCCGGAAAGACATCGGCCGCTTGGAGCGGGCCACAGGACAGTTGCCGGCCGATTATGGGGAACAAGAAGCCACGTTAGAGCGCAAAAACCTCCAACTGGAAACCTTGCACGGGCTATTTGAGTACCCGGCCACCGACGATTTGATGCGCATCGTGTCGGACACCGCCGGAAACACCGGCCTGGACCTGGTGTCGATGACGGCGGATGTCGTTGTGATTGAGCCTCGGGGAAACCTCAGATATCGGGTCCGACCCATCTCGGTGGTTTTGGACGGACCCGCCGCCAATGTCCGTGAGTTTCTATCCGCACTCTATGACCGGGTGCCGGTGTTGGTGGCCTCCCAAGCCAGGATGGTGAACCTGGACACCTCCCCGTCAACCCAGATTCAGCTGCGGTTCTACCTGTCGCCAGAACCCATCCCCGATGACGGCGAGGAGACCTCCGGATGATTGGTTTCTACCGATGATTATTGGGCAAACATTGAACGGCGCGATACGCACGACCTACCTGCGGGTCACACTTCCGTTTAGCACCGCCATGCGGATGCTCTACCGGGGCGCCCGCGGAGTCATCGCAGCGGCCGGGCGGCTCGGCGCCCAGATCAGCGCCTGGGTCTTATTTGGCATTCTAGCCCCGGTCCGTGGCATCCGGTGGGTGTTTCGCTTAGCAGGTTCCGCGATCGCGTGGCTGCTCAGGTCCGTGGTCTTCCTGGCAACCAGTGTCGGGCGGAGCATCTGGAACGGTATCGTAGCCGGTATTCGAGCCGTCAACCGCATCTTCCTAAGCACGGTCCATATGATTGGGTCGGCCATCGCCTCGGTTTTCAGGTTTGCGGTCACCGTGTCGAGCACGGTCTTGCGGAGCATCAGGGATGGAATCTTGTCCGCGTTGCGGGCCCTCCGCCGGTCTATGGTCTGGACCTGGAGCGTGATTGTCGCAGTGGCAATCATGCCGTTCAGGTTGGCGGCGATGTCCTACGTCGCTATGCGCCGATCCACCGGCCGGGTGTCGCGCGGATTGGCCGCTTTCATCGGTGCAAGGTACCGGGCCTTCGTTTTTGGGCTGGCGACCACCTCCATGACCCTGAGCTTGGAAGACAGCGACGCCCGTTTGCTGGTCCTAAAGGGAAACCGGGTCATCGCCTGGCGTTCAGGCCAGATCGCCGAGCCGCCGGAAGTGGAAGCGGGGACGGGCGACGAGGCTCCAGCATTCAATCCGTTGGGATCGCTCCTTGAAGGTCTGCCCGCCCGCAGTAAGCGGGTGGTAGCCGCTCTGCCGCTGCACGTCCCGCTCCTGCGGCATATTCCACTGCCCGATGTCAAAGGCCGGTATCTGAGGGAAATTGTCAGCGCCGAAGTGCTGAACTCCGTCCCGTTCTCGCAGGACGAGATCGACATACAATGGCGGGTCGAGCAGGGCGACGATCTCAGGGAAGCCTCGGTTATCGCTATTCCCAGGGACCGCATGAACGGTCAGATCAAGATTCTCCGCAACTCGCAGCTAGCCCCTTCGGCCATCTACTCGAAAGCCACTTCATTGGCCGTCGCCGTAGGGCGCGCCGACGTTTTTATCCTACACATGACTCGGGCTCAAACCGCGGTGATATTGGTGCGCGGAGGCGTAATCAGGATCGTGCACCGGCTAGAACTGCCGGCGGACATCAACGACCAAGCCGAAGCCATCTCCATGGGGGTGGGGCAGGTCGCCGGATACCACCGCTCGCAGCGCCCTGATGACGACGTGTCGAATCTGCCTGTGGTGGTCACCGGTGAGCTTGATCAGGTGGGAGAGTTAGTAGGGCTGCTGGCTACGACCCTAGGCCGGCCGATCCACCCATTTGAGCCGGACTTGGAATGTCCTGAAGGATTTTCTTCCGCCGAGTTTGCCTCCAACATCGGGCTGTATCTGGCTTCCCGGTCCAAGAAATCAGCCAAGATGATCTCGGCGCAGAACGTACTGCCAGAGCGCCATCGACCCAAGTCTCTTCCAGTGGCGCCAGTGGCCGTTTTCGCCGGACTTTTGCTCTTGGGATTCCTGGCGTTCAATTTCTCGGGGTGGGTATCAAACGTGTCTGCGGAACAGGGCCTTTTGAACGCTAGATTGGACATCAGAGAGGACCAGGCCCGCGAATTCCGCCTGGCGTTGGCGCGGCAGAACATCGTCGGCCAAAGGATCGCCGATGCTGACTCGGAGGCCGTAGACCTGAAGGCCGACCTGGTGTCGTTTGGGCAAGAGATGGAAACTTTGTTGTTCCGTCTCAGCGACATCACCGGCCACGCCCAGTCGTCGAATGTGGAACTGACCCGGTTGGTCCCCATACCGGAGGGTTTCTCCGTGTCCGGCAACGCGGATAGTTACTCTGATGTGCTGGGATACACCGCATCGCTGCGGTCTTCGCCGAACTTCGAAGACGCAACCGTCCTTCAAGTCGCCGACTCCACCGCAGAAAGGTTGGCATTCACAGTCATCGTGATCATTGCCGAGTCTGAAAGCGATGAGGGCGAAGGATCAGACACGCCGAGCCCTTAAATTGGGACTGAATCTCGATGGCCCAGGTCGTCCCATCTGTCGGCGATTGGCCTTGGGATGGCGCTTTCCATATCCGCCTACGGTCTGGGTATTAGTCCGGTAAAATCGATGCCCCATGACCCCTATACCTGGGTTTCATAACCAGCGCATATGCTAGACTAGAGATGTTCCATGGATATGGAATTAACATGTTAGCCATCCGGGAATTTGGCCCCTCAAAAGTGATATTCCTCGCGCTGAACCAAAGCGGCGGATCTCAGGCCGCTGATATCGTGCAAACGGATGATCAGGGCAATTTGGCATTGTTCTGACCCGGCGGCATGAAGGCTAACTAGGAGACAAAGACCAATGCGTAATATATTGAAGAGAACCCTGGGCCGGGGAGCCGAAGACCAAAAGGGGTTCACCCTGATCGAACTGCTGGTTGTTGTGGGCATCATCGTGGCCTTGGCCGCAGTCATCGTGCCCCTGGTGATCCAGTTCTCGGGCCGCGGCGACGTGGGAGCCGCCAGCGCCGAGTGGGACGCCA
>JACZYV010000178.1:0-5793 GCA_022570905.1 Chloroflexota bacterium | reverse complement strand
TAGGGACGGCAGGACCAGTCTCATCCGGTCGCTGAGTCCCCGCAGGTTGGCGGTCAACCGCCACAATCCGGCGGCCATGCCAAGGGCGCTGCCCCAGAACAGGGCCTCAAATATCACGTTGTTGGCGAAGTTCACGTTGTGGATGGTGGTCTCATCTTGGAAGTTTATGCTTCCCAAGGCAGCAGGGGTCCCCCAGCCAAACAACCGCTGGCCCCAACTGATCTCTTCCATGGCCCCCAGGAAGAACACCACGGCCAAGAACAGGTAGAGATACCTAAGTTTGGTGTGAGTGGTAGCCCGAAGCGCCCAGTAGGTAGCTCCGGCGAGCCCCGCGGCAACCAGGTACGTGGCCACCGACCACCATTCGCTGAGGCCGTCTTCACCCTCCAGCCAATCGGTGTCCAGGTGGGACCGCAGCGCCCAATGGACCACGGCCGAAAACACGAACACTCCGAATAGGGCCAGCAAAAAGGCCCGTCCGTAGCGGTCAGGGGGCAGCGAATCGCTGTCTTGCCGGGCGGCCGTGGGCCGGAGTGCGTTGGCCAACCTTGCCCGTAGGTTCCCGTTGCCCAACGGCAGCGTGATGGCCGCGACGGTGAACCCGGCCCAGGCCCAGGTGTCGATCCCGTCTCTCACCAGAGCCGCGGTATCCGGGGAGAGTGTGTTGGGCCCGGTGTGGGATAGCTCGGCCAGCCATTCCACAGCCGAGAAAACCGTTCCACCGAAGACCAGCAGCAATAAGCCCAGGAACAGGCCAAACAATCCCATGGCCGTCCAAAGAGCGGACGCTTCGTAGATGGAAGGTATCTTGCGGTTGGCGGCCATGGTCAACCAGGCAGAGGGGTTATTGGTAGGTCTTACGGGGGCCGACTGTCTTCAGGTAGCCCTCGAAGTTGCGCCTGGTTTCCGGGATGGAATCGCCGCCGAATTTCTCCATGAATGCGTCGGCCAGTACCAGTGCGACCATGGCTTCGCCGACGACGCAGGCCGGGGGCGCCTGGCAGACGTCCGAGCGCTCAAAGTGGGCCAATACCTCTTCGCCGGTATCCAGGTCAACAGAGGGCAGCGGAGTGACCATGGTGGCGATGGGCTTGATAGCGAACTGGGCGACCAGGGGCATGCCGTTGGTCATCCCGCCTTCGGTGCCGCCCAGCCGGTTGGTTTCCCGCTGCCAAGGATGGTCCGGGTCCGTCACCGGCAGGATCACGTCTTGCACTTGGGAGCCGCGTTGGCCGGCGATCTTCCATCCAGGCCCGATGGAAACGGCCTTGACGGCGTTGATGGACATGAGAGCCTGGGCCACCTGGGCGTCGATCTTGCGGTCCCAGCTGACGTGGGAGCCCAGGCCGATGGGAACGTTTTCGGCGATGATCTCACAGGTGCCCCCCACGGTATCCCCGGCCTCTTTGGCGGCGTCGATCTCGGCGGCCATCTTGAGGGCGGCGTCCGGGTCGGCGCAGCGCACGGGAGACTCCTCAACGGCGTCCCAGTCGATTTTCTCCGGTGGCTCGGCGTGCACCGGGCCGATGGATAGAACGTGGCTGTGGATCTGGATGCCAAACTCTTCCAGCAGTTTGATGGCGATGGCCCCGGCGGCCACCCGGGCGGCGGTCTCCCGGGCGCTGGCCCGTTCCAACACGTTTCGAACGTCATCAAAGCCGTACTTCATCGCACCCGGCAGGTCGGCGTGGCCGGGCCTAAGGCGTGTTATCCGCTGGGTGCGGGGGCTCTGGGGCGGGCCTTCCAGCGGGTCCACGGCCATGGCCTCTTCCCAGTTGGCCCAGTCTTTGTTCTCCAGGGTCATGCCGATGGGACTGCCCAACGTCAGGCCGTGGCGCACACCCGAGATGATCTTGGCCCGGTCCTGCTCAATGAGCATTCGTCCGCCCCGGCCGTAGCCCTTCTGGCGGCGGGCCAGGTGGATGCCGATATAGTCTTCGCTGATGGGAAGTCCCGCGGGTACGCCTTCCACGATTATTACCAGCCCCTGTCCGTGGGACTCGCCTGCGGTGAAGAATCTGACCATGGAAATCCTGTGTGAGAATCCTAGAAGGGAATACAGGGCGAAAAGCGGCGCGCCGCCCTAAGCGCCTCGGGAGGCCATCTCAGCGGTCGCCGCCGCCAGCATCACATCAACCGGGGCGTCCCGGCCCGTCCACATCTGGAAGGACAACACCCCCTGGTAGACCAGCATATGCAGGCCCCCCAAAGCGGTGGCCCCGGCAACCGCGGCCTCTTTGAGGATAGGGGTCAGCAATGGAGTATACACCACGTCATTGACTATGGCCGTGGCTGGGATCTGGGCCGCTGAGATGGGAGAACCGTGCTCGTCAGGCCCGTGGGACATGCCCATGGTGGTGCAATTCACGATGAGATTCGCGGATGCGGCGGCTTCGGTTAGCGCGTCCCCCGCAAGGGGGATGGCTTCCGATTTAACGCCGTTCTCCGACGCAAGTTGGGCCAGAGTCTCCGCTCGCTCGAAGGTCCGGTTTGCGATCACCAGCGAGTCCACGCCGCCCCTGACCAGGGCCAGCAGGATGCCCCGGGCCGCGCCGCCGGCGCCTAAAATCAAGGCGCGGGTGCCGTCGGGAGAGTAGCCCGTCTCCACCAATAAGGCCTGAAGGAACCCCGGTCCGTCGGTGTTGTGGCCGGTCAGGCGGCCGTCCCGGTTCACGATGGTGTTCACGGCTCCGGCAGCGGTGGCCCACTCGTCAACCTCATCCAGAAAGGGGATCACCGCCTGCTTGTGGGGCACGGTGATGTTGATACCCAAGGTGCCGGGGGCGCGCAGTCCCGCCACGAAATCGCCCACGCCCTCCGGGGTGACTTCCCACTTCTCGTAGGTGGCGTCGATGCCCAGGTGGTCGAGGCCCGCCTGCTGAAATATGGGCGAGATGGAATGGCCGATGGGGTAACCGATTATGCCCAAGCGTTGGGTCATCTGGCGGTGGGACCGGCCTAGCCGGCCAACTGCTCCAGGATCTCGTTCAGGTGCTGCTGGCGCTCTTTCAGGTCTTGCAGGCGTGCTTCTTCGGTCTCCACCACTTCGGGTTTGGCCTTCTGGCGGAAGTTGGGGTTGGACACCAATTTTTCCACGCGTTCCATATTCTTCAGGCACTCGTCCAACTCGCCGCGCAGGCGTTTTTGCTCGGCGGAAAGGTCGACCACTCCCTCAAGCGGCAGGTGAACGATCAAGGGATTGACGACCAGGGTGACACCCTTGGGCAGGTCTTTGCCCTGAGCGCCGTCGGCCACGATGTGCAGCGGGTCGATCCGCGAAAGGGCGCGGATGACCTCCGCTTCCTCCTCGATTGGACCCTGCATGCCGTTGGCCTCGATCTGGGCTTCCAGGCGTTGCCCAGCCGGTATCCGGAGTTGGGCGCGGGTGTTCCGCACGGCGCGGATGGTCTGCATCACCAAGCCGATCTCTTCTTCGGCTTGGGCGTCATGGCGCGGGTGGTCGGCGGTGGGGTATTCAGCCACCATGATGGATTCAGCGGCGCCGCCCTCTTTGGGGAGTTTGGAGCGCAGGTTCTGCCAGATCTCCTCGGTGATGAAGGGCATGAAGGGATGGAGCAGGCGCAGGATGCGTTCTAACACATGAACCAGGGTGGGCAAAGGCGATGGCCCTTCCCCGGAGCGCAGCCGGAGCTTGGCCATCTCGATGTACCAGTCGCAGTAATCGTTCCAGAAGAAGTCGTAGAGCTTCTGCTGGGCGTCGCCGAGTTCGAAGTTGCGTAGCGACTCGTTGACCTCGGCTGTCACCCGGTCCAGGCGGCTGACGATCCAGCGGTCCTCGCGGTGTTCGAACTTGGGCAGGTCGTGCCAACCATCCAGTCCGGACTTGCCCTCCAGCCCTGATATGACGAACCGGGAGGCGTTCCAGACCTTGTTGGCGAAGTTGCGGGCCGCTTCAATGCGGTTCTCGCCGAACCGCAGGTCGTTGCCCGGCGCGGTGCCCGTGGTAAGGGCGAACCGCAGGGCGTCGGTGCCGTACTTGTCGATAAGTTCCAGGGGATCCAAGGTGTTGCCCCGGGTTTTGCTCATCTTGGCCCCGGAGGCGTCGCGGATCAGACCGTGGAGGAACACCGTGCGGAAGGGGACCTGGCCGGTGTTCTCGATGCCCAGCATGATCATGCGGGCCACCCAGAAGAACAGGATGTCATAGCCCGTCTCTAGGACCGCCGTGGGATAAAAGTATTCTAGATCTGGTGTCTCTTCCGGCCAGCCCAAGGTCGAATGGGGCCAGAGGCCGGAGCTGAACCAGGTATCCAGCACGTCCGCGTCCTGCTCGATCTCAGTCCCGCCGCAGTTTTCGCAGTTGTCAGGGTCTTCAACGGCCACCGTCATGTGCTGGCATGAGGCGCAGTACCAGACCGGGATGCGGTGTCCCCACCACAGTTGCCGGCTGATGCACCAGTCCCGGATGTTCTCCAGCCAGTTGAGGTAGACCCGCCGGAAACGCTCGGGGACGACCTTGATGTCGCCGTTGTACACGGCGGCGTGGGCCTTGCCGGCGATGCTGTCTGCGTCGTCGTGTTTACCGACGTTCACGAACCACTGGAGGCTGACCAGAGGCTCGACAACCGAGTTGCAACGCTGGCAGTGACCGACTGAGTGACGGTGGTCCTCAACTTTTTCCAGCAGGCCCAGTTGGTCCAGTTCCTCGACCACTTTTTGGCGCGCTTCGTTCCGGTCGACGCCGGCGTACTTTCCGGCGGCTTCTGTGAGGTTGCCGTCCAGGCCGATCACGTTGAAGACCTCCAGGCCGTGGCGTTCTCCGATCTCGAAGTCGATGGGGTCGTGGGCCGGGGTGACTTTCAAAGCGCCCGTGCCGAACTCGCGGTCAATGGCCTCGTCGCCCACCACCGGGATGGGCCGGTCCATGATGGGCAGAACGACGTTTTTCCCGATTATCTTGCTATACCGCTCGTCTTCGGGGTGGACGGCGACGCCGGTGTCGCCCAGCATGGTCTCGGGCCGGGTGGTGGCCACGGTGATGAAAGACTTGGGGTCGTCTTCCAATGGGTAGCGGATGTGGTAGAGCTTGCCGTCAACATCTTGGTAGTCGACTTCCAAGTCGCTGAGGGCGGTGGCGCAGCGGGTGCACCAGTTGATGATCCGCTCGTGACGGTAGATGCGCCCTTTTTTGAATAGGTTGACAAAGGTGGTGCGCACCGCCTTGGAGGGGCCTGGGTCCAAGGTGAAACGATGCCGTTCCCAATCGGCGGATATGCCCAATCGCCGGGACTGCTCGTGGATGATGCCGCCGTACTTCCGGACGTGTTCCCAGACCACCTCGAGGAATTTTTCCCGGCCCAGATCGTGACGGCTGGTCCCTTCAGCGGCCAGTTGACGCTCCACCGCCCACTGGGTGGCGATGCCGGCGTGGTCGGTGCCGGGCAGCCAGAGGGTTGGGACTCCGCTCATGCGGCGCCAGCGGACCAGGGCGTCTTCGATGGCCTTTTCCAGGGCATGGCCCAGGTGCAGCTCCCCGGTGACGTTGGGGGGCGGCATGATGATCACATAGGGCTCTTTGCCCTTTTCGATCTTGGCGTTGAAGTAGCCTTTGGACTGCCAGTCCTGGTAGATGCGTTGTTCAACGTCGGCGGCGTTGTAGGCGCTGGGCATCTGGGCGGAAGTCATTGCCGGAATCGTTCTCCGTGGTTATTAGGTTTCTATATTAAAAGCCGGCGCAAAAAATGCTTCAAGCGACTATGAGCAAATATATCATTCGCCGTCGTGGAGCGTCCATTGAAGGCGTATGGCGCTATCTTCTAAAACCGTCCAGTC
>JACZYV010000028.1:0-21515 GCA_022570905.1 Chloroflexota bacterium | reverse complement strand
CTCCATTCCTGATCCTTACTAGAATTGGGAGTAACGCCAGGGCTTAAATAGTTAATTCCTGATATAGACTTGCGCTTTTCAGCGGTATCAATAGCTATGACCCTGACTCCGCATTGGCTTCAATATAATTACTGGCATCATCTGATAAAGCCTTTTTCCAGATGATAGTCCCGCCATTTGTGTAAAATTCTTTAAAGCCTGAGTCTACGTCTATTTTGTTAGTTAGTGCCATATAAATATAAGAAAGGGATTCTTCAAAAGTAGGTGTAGCGGTAGGTGAGACATTTGACCGTTCTGCTATGGTATCAGTCTTTAGTACGTCAACTACTTGAGAATTAATAGAACCTAGTGCCGTGGCGTTCCAGGTTACTGTACCGTCAGACTTGGGAACTTTGTCTAATTCTGTGGTTGTGGCATTGCCAGTTAAACCAATTTGGAATAGATCTCCACTACCTACTGTAAATAGAGATAATGGTGAAGAATCACCCACTCCGACATTGCCATCAACAGTTACAGAGAAGTAATCAGCATTACCTAACGTAGCAGATCGAGAGAGTTTAAAACTACTACTACTATCTTGGTCAACACCTAAAGTCCAGTCATAGGCATCTAAGACGTAGTAGACAGTAAAACGAATATGGTCAATATGAGAAATTCGAATAGCAGTAGAATTAGCAGAGAAATCAGAAGATATCGCAAAATTACTAAATAATGGAGTAGAGTTAGCTAGTTTAAAGGCTTCTATAAAGAATATTAAAGATCTTATGGGTTGTAAAGATCATGACAAAAAGCAATAGATTATGCGATATAGAATTAGATCAACTACAGAAATTAAAAGAAGAGAACAAAAAACTTAAAAAACCGGATAGGGTGTTTCACGTGGCAACACTGTCCGGTCTCACGACGGTCTATAAAGGCCTGGTGATGCCCGAAAACCTGCCGGTGTTTTTCCCCGACCTGAAAGACCCGCGCCTGAAAAGCGCCATCTGTCTGTTCCACCAGCGCTTTTCAACCAATACCCTGCCCGACTGGAAGTATGCTCAGCCGTTCCGATACCTGGCGCATAACGGCGAAATCAATACCATCGCAGGCAACCGCAGTTGGTCGGAGGCGCGTACACCCAAGTTTCAGACGCCTTTATTACCCTCTGCAAAAGATACGTCCACTGGTCAACCAGGAAGGATCGGATTCGTCCTCGCTGGACAAGATGCTGGAAATATTCCTGGCCGGTGGTATGGACGTGTTCCGCGCCATGCGTATCCTGATCCCGCCGGGCCTGGCAGGCAGAGCCGGATATGTCACCCGAGCTGCGGGCTTTTTACGAATTCAATTCAATGCACGTGGAACCCTGGGATGGACCGGCCTCGATCACCTTCACGGACGGCGATGTCATTGGCGCGGTGCTGGACCGCAATGGGCTTCGGCCTTCGCGTTATATTGTCACCAAGGACGATTATGTGATCATGGCCTCCGAAGTGGGCGTGTTGCCGATCGACGAAGCGAACATTGCCAAAAAAGGCCGCCTGCAACCGGGCAAGATGTTTTTTGTGGATCTCAATCAAGGCCGGATTATTTCGGACCGGGAAATCAAATCGCAACTGGCCGCACAAAACCCATACCAGGAGTGGTTGGATGAATGCCAGGTGAATCTGGAAAATTTGCCGGTTCCGGAGAAGCAAACCGAGACGCCCTTGGCGGATATGTTGACTCAGCAGATTGCTTTCGGTTACACCACCGAAGATCTTAAACTCATCATGGCTCCCATGATCGGTACGGGAATGGAGGCCACAGGGTCGATGGGCAATGATGCTTCGGTCAAAGGCGGTGAGCGCTGCTGGCGCGATGGGCCTTCGCCGGGGCCGGTCAATCCCGGCCGGAACGAAGGGCCGCGATGATATTCGCCACCGGGTCTAGCGCCCGGTCCCGCGCCTCTTCCGGCTGTTGTGCTCCCTTGGTGGAGTTTTCCAGTTCGGCCACCGTGTCCGCGATCTCGCCGGCAAGTTTGGCCAGTTCATCGACCTGGGACTCCAGCACCGGCCATAAGGCGGTCAGGGCATGTAGGTCCGGCTGGTCAGAACGGCGGAGGGCACGGCGGTTGGCGGGCACGGGAACGGCGCTGACCTCCAACAATTCCTGTTCCAGGAACCGGAGACCCAGGAAAGCCCCGGTCTTTTCATCCCTTCGCTCTTCAAAGCGCAGGGGCTTGAATCCAACGGAGACCCCCCATTGGAACCCCGTGCGGTACAGAGAAGCGATCTCCTGGGCGAACTTGGTGGGCGCAAACTCCATGTTGGCTAACAGCCGGTGGGGTTCAGTCCACATCTTCGCCGCCCGCCCGATGGCCGGACGACGGTAATCGTGGGCCCAGAGCAGGACGGGATTCTCGCGGTAGGAGTCCAACACCCAGCCATCGGCGGAGATGACATCTCCGTGCCGGTCCACGTCGTCGGTGGAGAGGACGAACGTGATGGCCTGGTCTTGTGATTCATCAGCTAAATCTTTTTCCGGGCAGCTACCGCTGAAGTTGGCGCCAGATTCAGAGGAATTGGTCCATTTAATGACCATCGGCGCTTCACCAACGCCGCGGCTGAAGGCTTGCATCGATTCCAGCAGCAGGCGTCGCTCCCGCCCGGATTCCTTGGTGCTAGTCGGCATCTTCGCTCCTTTGGTATTTTGAGCTTGCTCCGGTGATTCCCAGGCCAGTTCAAATGAAAAGGGACAGACCGTAAAGGGTCTGTCCCTTGGAGAAATTCCGTTCCCGGATCAAGGCTGGGCCACCACCTGCCCGGTAGATGGTCTGATACGCTGAAATTGAGTGTAGAAACGCGCTTTCCAGGGTGTCAACGCGGGTCTGACACCGGAGCGCATTGCCTCACAACCAAGTGGTCCGACCAAGCGTTCCCCGGCGTTGACTGAGTATTTCCGTCTGTGTTAGCTTGGTTAAGTACATTACTGGCGGGAGGTTCCGCCGGAAATCTTCCCGAGACAGGCTCTCAAGGAGAACAGGCAATGGAAGTTACGACCCTCGCCATCGAGAAGCTCAAGGAAGTCCTGGAAGAACAGGGTGAAACTAACGGGTCGCTGCGGGTAGTAGCCATACCTGCCGAGACAGGCGGCCTTCAATATATGCTGACCATGGAGAACGAATCCCAGCCCGACGACACCGTCTTGGCCATGGATGGAGTCAAATTCCTGATGGACTCGGATAGTGCGCCCTTCTTGGAAGAGGCGACTATCGATTACGTCGAGAACCTGGGAGGACAGGTAGGATTTGTGATCAACAACCCCATGTTCTCCAGCTCCGGCGGCGGCTGCGGCGGCGGTTGCGCCTGTGGCAGTGGCGGTGATGGTGGCGGTGGCGGTGGCTGCGGATGTGGCAGCGGCGGTTGCGGCGGACACTAAGCCATAACCCCGGCATCAAGGTGAAACGAATGGGTCTCAGTAAACTGAGGCCCATTTTTATTGGCGTACCGGTTCCCCCGACCTGCCCCGGTCTTCTTGACGCTCAGTATTCATCGAAGCATAATTTCAAAGCTGATAGGCCAGCGGCGCAAATCGTTCCACCCAAACCCTCCCCCCACGCCTGGGAGGAGGGGATTTTCTAGGAGCCAAACATGGTGCAGTCACCGCATGGCGTTGATTTCGAGTCCCATCGTCCCGTGGTCATGGGACGGAATGGGATGGTGTGCGCCGGGCACCCATTGGCCGCCCAGGCAGGGATGTCCGTCCTCCAGAAGGGCGGCAACGCCGTGGACGCCGCCATCGCAACCGCCGCGGCCGTAAGCGTGGTTGAACCCAACATGTCAGGGATCGGCGGCGACGGCTACATCATGGTTTACAACAAGGCCCAGAACAAGATAGACATCTGCAACGCCACCGGCGCCGCTCCCTATGCCACGGACCTCGCCCGCTATCAGGCGGACGGCATTCCCCAAAAGGGTATCTTGTCGGTTTCAGTGCCGGGACTTCTGGACGGCTGGATGGCCGCTCACGAGAAGTACGGGACGCTCAAGCTATCCGACCTGTTCGCCACCGCAATCGACCTGGCGGAAAACGGTTTTCCGGTGTCCCACGTACTCTCACGGGTAATCGCAGGTGATTCTCTGTTGCGCGAGTTCCCGACCTCTCAGGCGATCTTCGCCCCAGGCGGCAAGCCGCTGCAGCCTGGGGAAGTGCTACACCAAAGGGACCTGGCCAAGACCTTTCAAGCCATCGTTGACGGCGGCCGGGACGCTTTTTACCAGGGAGATATCGCCCAGGCCATAGTCAGATTCTGCCAGGAGCAGGGGGGTCTGCTCTCCATGAAAGACCTGGCCGATTGCCGTTCCCGGTGGGAAGAACCGATCTCCACCACCTACCGGGGCCACACGGTCTATGAGGCCCCACCCAACTCCAGCGGCCATATACTCCTGCAAGAGTTGAACATGGTGGAGCAGTTCGATCTCAAGTCGTTGGGGTGCAACACCGCCGAGAGCATCCACATGATGGTGGAAGCCAAGAAACTGGCCTTCATCGACCGGGAGGCCTACATGGCCGACCCGGACCACATCGATGTGCCCACCGAGGGCCTGATATCCAAGGAATATGCCCAGGAACGGGCGAAGCTCATCGACCCAGACCGGACTGCCAGCCCCACCCACGGCGACCCCTGGGTGTTCCAGAGCGGCTCCGGCGGTCCTAGACGGGTGGCGGCCGGCGCCATGCAGGAAGAAGACACCACCTGTTTCGTGGTGGTGGACCGGTGGGGCAATGCGGTGTGTCAACTGCAGAGCATCCAGAGTTCCCTGGGCTCCAGCCTCGTCGCCGGCGATACCGGCATCCTGCTCAACAACCGGATGACCTATTGGCATCTGGACCCGGAGCACGTGGACTGCCTGCAGCCCGGCAAACGGGTGCGCCACACCATGAACCCGGTGATGGTCTTCGACGGCGACGGCCCACCTTCTATGGGAAAGGCCTCGGGGGGAAAGGCCTCGGGCAATGGCGATCTGGTGCTGGTCTGCGGCACGCCGGGCGCCGACACCCAGGTGCAGACCAACATGCAGGTAATCACCCATCTGATCGACTTCGGCATGACCGTGGCCGAGGCGGTGGAAGCCCCCCGCTGGCGAAATTCCCACAGCCCCACCGAGTCCAATGTGCCCCACGTCTGTGATAATCTGTTGCACATGGAGTCCAGGTTCGGAACGGACGTCCGTCAGGCGCTTGAGCAGCGGGGCCACCAACTGAACATGATGCCGGATTGGGGCGCTCGGGGCAGCGAAATGATGATTCAAGTGGACCCAGAAACGGGCGCTCTCCACGGCGCCGCGGACCCGAGACGGGACGGCTACGCCATCGGCTGGTGAGCCATAACGGCAGTCCGGGACCTACCAACTGACCACCCACACGGATTTTTGATGCGCATACCCGGTGAAAAACGAAGCCCCTTCCCAGACGAATGCGGCAACCGGGCCGGGGTATTTGCCGAGGCCGTCCGGGACGGGGATATGGAATTGGCCTGGTCCATGCTCTCCAAAGAGACCCGGGGCATGCGGATGGGCGTCTGGGCCACTCGGAACCGGATCGACATGCAGGACGTGTACCGCGCCGGCTATGACTCGGACCATCCCATGAGGCCCGCGATGCTGGACGATTTCCGGAAGACGGTGCTAAGCCTCTGGCCTCTGGAAGACCTGACCGACCTGGGCATCTCTCCCACCAGTTATCTGGACGACGTGCACGCCTTCGCCTTTCTTCCCTTCGGCATGCAGGATGACACCACCGAGGTGGAACACGGCCGCGCCATGAACGGGCTGATCCTGCCCATGCTATGGGAAGACGACGACTGGCAGGTTGACCTTCCGGGATGGCGCTTTCTGGAAGTGCCGGACAAGGGCTAACGTCTTGGCGCGGCGCTCCTCACCAGAAATCGCGCCGTCCAACTCCCTTGGGGGGCCGCCGGTCTGCGAGCTCTGCAAAAGAGAGTCTCCGCGGTTCACGTCACACCACCTTGTGCCCCGCTCCCGGGGCGGAAGGCTCGGCCCCCGAGCCAGGCTCTGCCCCACCTGTCACCGGCAACTCCACGCCATGTTTTCCGAGGCGACTCTGGCCAAAGAATTGAATTCCATCGAGACGCTGAGGGCCAACATCGAAGTCGCAAATTACCTGAGGTGGGCCCGGCATCAAAAGGGGCCAACGAGCTTCCGGGTCCGCCGGGCCAAGAACCGCCGCTAGACACTTTTGCCCCGCCTTGTACTGCCGCCGGGCCGGGGAATATACTCCGGGTGTTATGTCTCAGCCTCAGGACGAGTCCCCAGATGGGCTCACCACATTACCTTTGTTCCCATTGAACTTGGTCCTCTTTCCGGGTATGGACCTGCCTCTCCACATCTTCGAGCAGCGGTACAGGGACATGATCGGGGAGTGTTTGGACAAAGACGCTCCCTTTGGCGTGGTGTTGATCAAAGAGGGGGTGGAAGTCGGCGACCCGGCCGACCCGGAACGCATCGGCACCTCCACCCGGATCCTCAGCTCAGAGATTTTGGACCAGGGAAGAATGAACATCCTGACCAGGGGTGAGCGGCGGTTCGAGATCGAAGAGATCGTCCAACGGGTGCCCCATATCGTGGGCCGGGTCCGCTTCTTGGTGGAGTTGGAAGGGGAGGGTTACGCCGAACTGGTTTCCCAGATCAACGAGGCGTACGTAACTTTGGTGCAGAACCTAACTGCGCTCACGGGAGGCTACACCTCAAGAGTCTCCGTGCCTGAAGACCCGGTCGCGCTTTCCTACGCCATCGCCGCCAACTTAGACTTAGAGCCGCACCTGCGTCAGAGCCTGCTGGTCACGGAGACCGCGGCGACCCGCCTATCCGACCTGATTCCGCTATTGAAGCAGGGCAATGAAGCGCTACGGGAGCGCATCGTCAAACAGAACCCATTCCAGGGGCCACGGCTGAACTAACTCCGAGAACTACCCGGTTTTGGTCAGGTCGCCGTAAAGACGCAGCGCCGCCGATTCGGGTATCAAGCCCGAGAACAGCTCCGGGTGAATCATCTCCGCCATGATCTCCAGTCCTGTGACCAACCGGGGACCCGAGCGGCTGGTGTAAGCTCCCGCATCCACCACGTAGACCCGGTTGTTCTTCACCGCGGGCAGCGATGCCCAGCCATCCCTGGCGGCCATCACGGGCATGTCTTCCAGCGCCCGCTTCACGTCGAAGCCACAGGGCATCATGATGATGATCTCAGGCTGGCTGGCCACCACTTCGTCCCAGTCCAACTTTAAAGTCCCGGTGTCCTTGTCGCCAAAACTGTTGGTCCCGCCGGCCAACTCCGTCATCTCGGGCACCCAATGCCCGCCGCACATCACCGGGTCGGCCCATTCGACATGGAGCACGCTTGGATGGCTGTCGGCGTCCTTGGCCCGCTCGGCCACCGCTTCGATGCGGGCGGTAAGCCCGGCGGTGATTTCGGCCGCCTTAGCTTCGGTGCCGGTGGCCCGGCCGATCCGGTTGAGGTCCTCGACCACGTCGCCAATATGGATCGGGTCCAAAGATAGTATCTCCGGCTCCTTGGCCAACCCCACGCTTACCTCGGCCACCTGCCGAGATGAGATGGCTCAAACCTCGCAGATGGCTTGAGTGATCAGCAGGTCGGGCTCAGCTTCTTTGATCAGTTCCACGTCTAACTCGTAGATGCCAAGACCCTGGGCCAATCGCTCCGCGATCACCTTGCTGATCTCACCGCTGGTCGGCTCCTGGCCTTCAAAGACGCTATGCACCACATGGGGCTTGTTCCTGGCCTCCGGCGGGTAGTCACATTCGTGGGTCACACCGTAAAGCTGGTCTTGAAGGCCAAGATCGTAGACCATCTCGGTGGCGCTGGGCAGAAAAGAGCAGATGCGCATATATCTTCCCCGGCTGATGATTCTCAGCCGTTGGATTTTGTGATTGGTCCCGGGCCGGCGGCGATCAGCCGCTGCGGCTACCGGTGTTTTTCCGTATGGGAGACCAACTCCACGGTGGTATCAGCGGTCGCCACGGCGACCGAACCATAGAGGGGTCAACGCTTTTTCCACAACTCAACCAAGTTGCGGGCGTCCTCGTCGTCAACACCCCACATCTCGAACTTGATCCGGATGGCGTCGTAGAGCGACAGGTCGCCGTGGTCGGCGTCCGAGTCCCGAAAGGACTCAACGCCAACGTCCATCCATTCCAATGCGATGTCGTCCTTATCGGCCAGGCGCTCAACCATGTTCACGGCGCAGGCCGTGATTCCGGCAAAGAAGAACTCGCCGGCGCCCAATTCCTCACCGCCGGCGTCATCGGCCACGAAGTGATGGGTCCGGGCATTGCATATCGCTCTTCCCAGGGTCCCGGTGCTGTAGGCCCTTGCTTTGTAGGCCAGTGTCAGGTTCGCCATCTTGTTCTCCAATCCGGTCTGTAATCTTGGAATGGGCACTCCGTTCAGCCGCTCTTTTTAATCCGAGACCCGGTAGGCGAAACAGTCTACGATCTCGATGGTCAGCGGCGGTTGGGCCAGGCCGGTGGTGCCGATGACCGCCCGGCAGGGTGGGTTGGGCACAAACTCCCGGAATACTTCGTTGAACTTTTCCCAGTTGTCCATGTTGGTCAAAAACACCACCATGTTGACCACCCGGCTGAAGCTGGTGCGGCCGGCCTTCAGCGTCGTCTCAACATGCCGGAAGCAGGCGCGGTATTGTTCCATGAAATTATCGCCCACCACCTCGCCATCGAAATTGGAAGACGTGGTGCCCCGGACGTAGACCTTGACCGCCTTCACCTTGAGCATCCTGGTCAGGTCCTCATCGAAGTAATCGGTGTACATGCCGGTGCGGTAGGAAACGGAACCGGTCGCTTCATGCCGGCCGTCGGCGATGATCAGGTCCAACAGCGCGTCCCGTTCCTCGAAGGAAAGCGCCTGGGCCTGCTCGATGGACAGGGCGTCAAGCTCGTTCAGCGTGTGGGCTGGGTTGCTAACCTGAGTCATGGAGAAGCGTCCTTCTCTGCCGGGATGAGTTCCCGTATCTTAGCGTCAGCCACCCAGCCGTGCAAGACGCTTTGACACCATTCAACCCGGCCACCTATCATTACGGTCATAAGCCCGCGATATACCGGCCCGGAGGACCCATGGCGACCATCCAAGAACTGAAGGAACAGTACCAGGGACTGGACCAGGAACTGCCCTCCAAAGGAGAGGAGGCCATCGACCCATCGTGCCTGCTCACCTTTCAGTACGAATACCCGAACCAACAGTCCCAGGTAGAGATAGACACCGACGAATTCACCGCGGTCTGTCCGTGGACGGGCCTCCCCGACTACGGCGTTCTGACCATATCCTACGTGCCGGCCGATTCATGCATCGAGCTGAAATCCCTGAAGTATTATCTTCTGTCCTACCGGGACGTGGGCATCGTTCAAGAGCACGCCGCCAACCGGGTCCTCAACGACCTGGTTGCCGTCTGCCAGCCCCGGTCCATGAAGATCACGCTGGATTACAAAGTCCGGGGCGGGTTGCACACCGTTGTAACCGTGGAACACATCCGGGACCAAGCCGGCAAGTAGGCGGGCAAGCGCCTCTGCCCCCGGCCACACGGCCTGACCTATGTACCAGATAAGAATCGAGTTCACCTTTGACAGCGGGCACCGCCTGTTGGACTACGACGGCAAGTGCGCCTACCCCCACGGCCACACCTACCGGGCGGAGGTCTTTCTGGAATCCCAGTCCCTGGACCGGTTAGGTCTGGTCTACGACTTCACCGACCTGAAACAGAGGATAAAGTCATGGGTGGACGAGAACTGGGACCACGCCTTTCTGGTGAACAGCCGGGACAGCGAGATCATCTCTGGGTTTTCCGGCATGGACCTCATCCGGCTCTATGAATTCCAGGACGAGAATCCCTCTTGCGAGGTCATGAGCCGGACGCTCTACGAGAAGACTTCAGAAATTTGCGGCGTTGCTCCGGCCAAGGTCCGGCTCTGGGAATCGGTGAACCAATACGCCGAATATCACGGAGAGGACTAGCGGCATGCCCAGCTACGGGGTGAGCCTGCTCTCCGGAGGACTGGACTCGACCACGGTAACCGTCCTCGCCAAGGAGAAGACCGACCACCTGACCGCCCTCACCTTTCACTACGGTCAGAGCCATAGCAAAGAGGTTGATTGCGCCGCCGCCGTCGCCCGGTCCATCGGTGTCCCCCTGGAACTGCTGGACATCTCCTTCCTGGGCAAGGTGGCCTGGTACTCGGCGCTGACCAACCCGGAGCGGTTCCCAGTCCCCGAGGACCGGGACGCGGCCCGCATGGGCAACAGCATCCCCATCACCTACGTTCCACTGCGCAACACGATCTTCCTGTCATTGGCCGCCGCCTATCTGGAGAGCCAGGCCCTCCATGCCATCGAGATGGAAGGCCTGTCTCCGTCAGACGTTCAGGCGCACATCTACATGGCCCCCAATGCCATCGACTACAGCGGCTACCCCGATTGCCGGCCCGAGTTCTTCCAAAAGATGGGTGAGTCCCTGGGGTACGGGAGCAAGCTCTGGACCGAGTATCACGTGCCGTTACAGATCGAGCTGCCCATCATCGAGATGTCCAAGGCCGATATCGTCAGACTGGGCATGAAACTCCAGGCCCCTCTGGAACTCACCTGGAGTTGTTACCAGGGGGGCGATGCGCCTTGCGGGCGGTGCGATAGCTGCATCCTGAGGGCCAACGGCTTCAGGGACGCCGGATTTCCCGACCCGGCCCTTCTTCCGCGGAAGGACCCGGCCAAAGATGCTTAAAGTCAGCAGGAGACCGGGGGGCGAGCCGGAGATATTCCACTCCATCCAGGGTGAGGGAGTCTCCATGGGTGTGCCTTCGGTGTTCCTGCGGTTGGCCACCTGCAATCTAAGCTGCCACTGGTGCGACACCAAATACACCTGGGACTGGCGGAATTTCGATTATCAGACCGAGGTGGTGGAGTTGGAAGCGGCGGAGATACAGCAGAGGATCCAAGCCTTCAACTGCTCCCACGTCGTGATCACCGGCGGCGAGCCAATGTTGCAGCAGGCGGGCCTGGAGCCGCTGGTGGAGTCCCTGGCGGCCGAGGGTTACACCTTCGAGGTGGAGACCAACGGGACCATCGTTCCCCTGCCGGGGCTCCTGCGCCACATCGGCCAATGGAACGTATCGCCCAAGCTGCGAACATCAGGCAACCCATCGGATGGGAGCCAGGTACCTTCGGCCTTGAAGACCTTTGCCGGGTTAACCGAAGCCTATTTCAAGTTCGTGATAACCGGCGAGTCCGACATCGACGAGGTCTGCGCCCTGCGGGACGAGTACCACCTGACGCCGGACCGGGTGTTGCTGATGCCCGAGGGCCGGACGCCAGACGCCCTGGAAAAGAAGAGTTCCTGGCTGGCCGCAGCGTGCGTGAAACACGGCTTCCGTTTCACCACCCGCCTCCACATCCTGCTCTGGGGCGACGAGCGCGGCCGGTAAATCCCTGCGAGAAAATAACGCGGCTCCGCCATCTAGCTGCGCGTCAGTAACCGGGTCAGGTCTCTGATATTGCCCAGGGCGTCCAGATGGCCCACTGTCTCCACCACGCGGGCCGCTCCCCCCTCACCCAAGACGTCCTGGACCAAGAAGTTGAACTTGCCCACCAATTCATCCCTAGAGGCTGGGTTCTGGGCATCGCCGTGGTGGGCGGTCACTTCCTCCGTGAGGGTGCGCCCATCCTTCAAAGAAATGGCCACCTTGGCCGCCGGATAATCGTAACGGCGCAGGTCCATCTCCGGGTCGGCCACGATATCCACGCGGCGCGCCAAGGCCAGGGTTTCCGGGTCGTGCAACTTCTCCGGGTAAAAGGCGGTGATGCCGGTGATGTTATGCACCACCGCCGTCGCCACCGCGTAGGGCAGGGAGAACTTGGCGGCCAGCATGTTCGCCGGTTCCGGGTCGATCATAGTCGTCGCGATGGCCGGCGTTTCCACCTTGATGCGCTCCACGTCTTCCGCGCCGAATCTCTCCCGGCCCAACAGTGTCTGAACGCCGTCCAGCACGGGGTGGTTATACAGGCAGCAAGCGTGGAGTTTGAAGTAGTTCCGTTGGATCCGGTAGGCCCCCGGCACCCCCAGTCCTTGCACCACCGCTTCGGCGTTGAAGGACTCTCCCAGGAGGTTGTTGTAGATGTCCGACGGGCCGTCCTCCAAGCCGGTGAACCCGCAGACGGTCAACTGGGCCGCCATGATGCCCTGAAACCCGGAACGGCCGGGGTACAGGTTGCGGATGGTCGCCCCTTCAAGACAGGGAGTCCAGGTATTTGCCGGGCTCATGGATGCGGCGAGATTTATGGCCCCGGTGGTCTGGGCCTGGTCGAAACCCATCAATTTGGCGGTGGCCACCGCCGAGCCGATCGTGCCCCAGGTGCCGTGGGAGTGGACCGTTTTCTTAACTGCCGTGCCGGTGCCGATGCGGGAGGTCACCTCATAACCGGCGATGACGCTCTCCAGAAACTCCTTGCCGCTGGCGCCCCTTTCCTCGGCGATGGCCAACGCCGCGGGAATCACGTGGATGGCGGCGTGGCCGCCCCCAAGCCGGTTGCCCTCGTCCATCTCCAGGGCCACTCCGGCGGTGGCGTTGGACAGGGCGGCGAATACCGGGGGAGCTGAGCCGGGCTGCCCCAGAAGGGTTGCCGGGCCCTGGCCGCCGGTCTTGGCCGCCAACTGGGCCAGCTTTTCGTTCTCGGGAAGACGGCTCCCGGCCAGCATCGCGCCAAGGGTGTCCAGCACCACTGTTTTGGCCGCGTTCACGGTGGATGGTTCCAGGTCTTCCAGGCGGGTCTCGCAGACGAATCTAGAGAGGCGGTCGAGGTAGGCTGGCATGATGGTCTCCTGGCGCAGGTTGCCCGTATTTTACCCGACTGTCATAATCCGGCAACCATGTGCGGCCAGAAACAACAAAACGAGCAACATAACTTTCAACCCTGGACCAACCTGAAGCAGCCCATGCCATTGTGGCGGAAACTTCAGATGGTGGCGGTCAACAGCTTCATCAAGCTGCGCACACGCAAGGGCTGCTGCGGCAATTACAACCAACCGGGCTGTTGACTGGGCGAAAGCCAGCCGCCGAGTTCCGGCGGCCCAAAGGTTTAAAAAAACTAGGTGGGCAGCTCCGGCTGGTAACCGCCATAGTGGCCGTTAGCTAATGCCGGACTTCTTCCGGCAAAGGTCTCTTCAACCGCCGGCTCTGAGACACCAGACAGCCGGATTCCGTCCCACCAGTGTTTGCCCCGGCCCCTGCGGCGCCGCAGGAATCCCATGGCGGTGAGCTGCATGCCAAAGCTGCGTTGGGAAACGTCGTCCAGGCCGGTCTGCCGGCACCAAACCTGAAATCCGGCATAAAGCTCCTTGGCCAGGACCAGGTTCTTTCCGCCCACGTCACACTGCTCACCAACGAACCGGGCTACCGGGCCGTCGATATTCTCGGCGCGGGCCGGGGTGGCCAAGACCACAACCTGCTCCAATTCTTTATCTGGATCGTTCACCCACAGGTCAGTGGGCCCAGGAACGGGCTGTTTGTCGAGCTCATGGAGGTCTTCGATCCAATTGGCGAAATAAACCAGCAACTCGAGGTACTGGGGCAGACCGCCCACATGGTCCCAACTGAGCCCCTTGCCGTGGAGTTCGGCGGCGTCCAACAGAAGGTGGATGGGCCGCACCTCGAACCGGCGCCGGTACTCTGGAGGACAGTCCCAGACCGGAGCGAACAGATTGGCGAATACGGTGTTATTCAAAAGGAACATCACGCACCGCGCCGCCCGAAGATCGGGATTCTCTTCTTCTAGGGGCGGGTTGATGAATACACGGTCCAAACTACGTTGCGTTTGGATCACCGACAAAGCAAACGCGGCGCGAGCCTGATTGGCTGCGCGCCGCGTTAATTCCGTCTGGTCCGGGCCGCCATTGTCCACCGCGAAGGCGACGAACATTTCTTCGGGGCCGTCCCGAAAAAGCTGTTTGGCGGTTATCTTTTCTTCCTGGACCGCCTGCAGCAGGGCCATTGCCAGGTCCAGGTTCTCTTTGACCATCCTGATCTCGAATTCCGGCTTCGCCATCACGACACCCCTCCACCACACTCTCCGGACAGACTCCCCGGGCACACTTTCCAGGATCAGCCGCCCCGGGTTTGCTACTCGTTGATGTTTATCACCACTTTGATAACTTCATCCTGCTGTTGATCATACATGTCATAGGCTTTTTGAACATCTGTAAAGCCCATGCGGTGAGTGATCAATTTGGATGGGTCGCACCAGCCCCGCTGCCTGAGCGCCACCATGTGTTTGATCTGGCTGGTGGGGTCCCCGCTGCGGGCGCCGGTGGTGCCGATCATCCGGGGCTGCTTGTCCATGATCCAACTGTGCTCGATGGAAACATGGTCGTTAGCCTGGACACCGAATATGATGATGGTGCCGAATTGGCGGACCAGTCTGAAACAGTCATTGAAGGTATCGGGATATCCTGCCGCCTCCACGATAACGTCGGGGCCCACTCCGCCGGTGATCTCCAAGATCGCCTCGTCGACGTTTTCTTTATCGGGATTTATCTGATGGGTGGATCCGAACTCCTTGGATTTTTCGAGCCTGTAGTCCAAGGGGTCCACCACCGTGACGCTGGCCGCGCCCATCCGCGAGGTGATCATCGCGAAGCTGAGGCCGATGCTCCCCTGCCCCATGATCGCTACGTTCTTGCCCAGGATGTTGGGCATCTGCTGGCAGGAATACAGCACGGTCCCCGAAGGCTGACACATGACCCACTCGTCCAGTGGGCCTTCGTCGGGCAACAGAATCATCCTGCTGGGGTCTGAGACCATGTACTCCAGCAGGCCACCGGCGCCCCGCTCCGGAATCGCGATCACCCGCTGACCCTCATGGTATTCATCGGTGCGGCTCTCGACGATGGTCCCGGCCAATTCGTGGCAGGGCCTGCCGATATCCATGGGATATTCTTCTTCGGGGTGGATATTGAACCCGTGACGGCAGTCGCTGCCGCATACCGACACGCGCTCCAATCTGATCAGGCACTGGCCGTCATTGGCCACCGGCGTCTCGATTTCCAGAAACTCAAAGTGTTTTGGTCCGGCAAGTCTCGCAGCTTTCAATCTGGCGAATCCCCCTTGGTTTTATTGGTTTTCAAACGGCGGGTGGCCCTCGCAGCCGCCCTGATGACTCTTGAGCCGCGTTTATCTTAAACCGGGCATTCGGCGGCGGCAACCTGCGGGCTGCTAGACCTGGCCGTGCCTGAAACAATCCACCGTGTGGTCGTTGACCATGCCGGTAGCCTGCATGTAGGCGTAGCAGATGGTCGAACCAACGAATTTGAATCCCCTGGCCTTCAGGTCTTTGCTCATGGCGTCCGATTCAACGGTCTTGGGCGGCACCTCCGAAAGGGACTTCCTTTCGTTGGTCTTGGGGACGCCGCCCACGAATCCCCAGATGTAGCTGTCGAAGCTGCCCGCCTCCCGCACCACCCTCAAGTAAGCCTGGGCGTTCCCGATGACCGAGGCTATCTTGAGGCGGTTTCGGACGATACCGGCGTCCGCCAGCAGACTCACTACCTTGGCATCCCCATACTCGGAGATGGTTTCTGCGTCGAAGTTGTCGAAGGCTAAGCGGTAGTTCTGGCGCTTATTCAAGATGGTATTCCAACTGAGGCCGGCCTGGGCGCCCTCCAAGATCAGAAATTCGAACAGCAGCCGGTCATCGTGGAGCGGCACCCCCCACTCTTGATCGTGATAGGCAATCATCAATTCGCTTCCCGCCCATTCGCACCGGTCCATGTCCGATCTCCGTCTATAAATTTTGGCCGTATCTTGTGGCATTGTGTCTGACAGGATTATTATAGGTCACGACAAAAAGGCCGAACCCTTTTCACCCCGAACCGTTCAATCAGACCTATCCCACCATTTCCCGTGGAGGTACCCAACTGTGGCAAGTCAATATGACGTGATTGTAGTCGGCGCCGGCAACGCGGCCCTGTCCGCCGCCATCGCCGCCAAGGAAACCACCGATTCGGTCCTGGTCGTGGAGAAAGCTCCCGAATATTTCCGGGGCGGCAACACCTATTTCACCGGCGGGATCATCCGTTTCGCCTTTGAGGGCTTGGACGACATCAGGACAGTCATTCCCGACATGTCGGAAACCGAAGTTAATCAGGTGGAAGTGGGCAGCTATACCGAGACTCAGTTCTACGACGACATGATGCGGGTTACCGAGGGTTTAACCGACCCCGAGTTGGCCCAGATACTGGTCAGCCAGTCGCTGCCAACCATGCAGTGGCTGCAATCCAAAGGGGTCAGGTTCGTCCTGGCCTACGGCCGGCAGTCCTTCAAAGACGGCGACAAATACCGTTTCTGGGGCGGCCTTTTGGTCGAAGCCGTGGGCGCCGGAAAGGGCCTATCCGACCAGCAGTTCGATGTCTGCGCCGAGATGGGTATCGACGTCCGGTATTCCACTCAGGCCAAAAAACTGCTTCAGAACCAGAAGGGCCGGGTTAGCGGGTTGACCATACAGGGTCCTGACGGGTTCGAGGATGTCGCCTCCAGCACCGTGGTGCTCGCCGCCGGTGGGTTCGAGGCCAACGCCGAGATGCGCTGCCGGTACCTTGGCCCCGGTTGGGAGAACGTCAAGGTCCGCGGCGTCCCCTACAATACCGGCGACGGCATCAAGATGGCCCTGGACGTGGGCGCTCAGTCCCACGGCCACTACAGCAGCTGCCACGCCGTGGCCTGGGACATGAACGCTCCGGCCTTCGGAGACCGCACCATCACCGAGCTGTACCAGAAGCACTCCTATCCCTTTGGACTGATCGTGAACATCAACGGAGAACGCTTCCTGGACGAGGGCGAGGACTTCCGCAACTACACCTACGTTAAATTCGGCCGGGCCTATCTGACCCAGCCTCAGGGTCTTGGTTTCCATATCTTCGACGAGAAAGTTAAGCACCTGCTGCGGGACGAATACCACATCGAGCAGGTAACCATGGCCAAAGCCGACACCCTGCAAGAACTGGCCGAACGGTTGGACATCGACCCGGCCGGCTTCGTGAAGACCATCGAGGAATACAACGCGGCCGTGCAGACCGATATCCCTTACAACCCAACCATCAAAGACGGCCGGTGCACCGTGGGCATCACACCGCCCAAGAGCAACTGGGCCGAGCTCATCGACACCCCGCCGTACACGGGCTACGCCGTGACCTGCGGCATCAGTTTCACCTTCGGCGGCGTCAAGATCGACACCCGTGGCCGCGTCGTCACCAACAGCCAAGAACCCATCCCCGGCCTGTATGCCGCCGGCGAGATGGTCGGCGGACTGTTCTATCACAACTATCCCGGAGGCTCCGGATTGTCGGCGGGCATGGTTTTTGGCCGTCTGGCTGGAAATAGCGCCGGACAGGACGCAAATGCGCTCAAGGGTTAATCAGCAATGGGCCGCCACGACATTGTCCGTTGATCAATGGCGTCGCCCGCACCGTTCGTGGTGAGCTCCGTCGAACCACTAGCACGCCAAAGTCAAGGTCCTTCGACGGGTCCCCCGATTTATCGGGGAGACTTCCCGGCGAAGCCGAGGACGCTCGATAGAATCGGCGCTCGACCTCGGTCGGAGCTCAGGACGAACGGATGCCAATTTCCAAACATAATTACCAGCCCAATATTTAGGAGGACCATGGTCTCGACTGCGGAAGGGATAAAACTGATTGAGGCTGAGACCGGCCAGCTCAAAGAGTATGTGCAGGGCACCGGCCCAGAAGAATGGGGCCTGAACAGCCCCTGCGAAGGCTGGACCGTGGGCGATGTGATCGGCCACCTGGGCTGGGCCGCCGAGTTCTTTGCCGACTCCATCTCTCAAGGGCGTTCCGGCATAACCTCGGCTCCCCAGGGATTGCCCGAGACCGGTTCAATCCCGCCTGACGAACTTCCCGGTTTCATCGCCCGGATGGCCAAGGAATATAACCACTCCGCCGGGGCCAACCTGCCGGAAGCATTCGCCTCCAGCGTGGACCGCCTGAACGGGATATTCTCCATCATGGAAGACGACGACTGGTCCAAGGAATGTTGGGGGCTGAGAATGCTCCAGCCCGCATCGGCCTATGTCACTATCCGCATCAGCGAAGTCGTCATTCATTCCTGGGACATCCGCTTCCCATCCGACCCCAACGCCGGCCTTTCGCCCGAATGCGTGGCCGCGGTGCTGGACCGGTTGCCCGTCTGGTTGAACAGCCTGGGGCTGGCCGAATTCCGTCCTGCCCAGTCCCCCGCCCGTTACCGGATCCGGACCACCGGGGCCGCTGATTTCCAACGGGACGTCGTCACCGGAGGCCAAGAGAACCGGATCGAAGAATCAGCGGGAGAGCCAACGGCGACATTCACCTGCGACGCCGATGTTCTGGCGCTCTTGGTCTGGGGCCGGCTGCAGCCAGGACAGGTATTGGCCGATGGCAGGCTGACCGTGAGCGCCGGCACCGGCGCCGGTGATGAATTCGCCGCCTGGTTATCGCGCTGAGCCGCAACCTTTTCACCTACCCGGCATCGGACCCCAAAGACCACAATCGCCATCAGACGCCTTAGCGGTGATATGATTCAGGAGATTCCTGTGTAATTGCCCGGCGCTACCTGGGCGCCGGTCGTAATATATCTGTTCCTTGATGCAAACCACCGAAACAACCAAGAAACCCATCTTCTATGGCTGGTACGTCTGTGCCGCCGCCGTCTTCATCGGTTTCGTGGCCGTAGGCGCCCGCAACAGCTTTGGTGTCTTCGTGCTCCCAATGAGCGACGAGTTCGGCTGGAGCCGGTTCCAAGTATCCGTCGCCGCCGGCTTGGGCATCGTGGTAAATGGCTTCAGCCAGCCTTTCATGGGTCAGATATTTGACCGGACCGGCGGCCGCAAGCTGATACTGATCTCTCTGGTTGTCCTTGGCGGGGCCACGGCCCTGATGGCCCTCACCTTCCACATCCTATTCCTCGTGTTCATGTTTGGGGTCGTGGCTTCTTTGGCCCAGAGCGGCCCGTCACTTACCAACAACGCCGCTTTGATGGCCAGGTGGTTCCAACGCCGCCGGGCCACGGCCATCAGCATAGTAGCCGCCGCCCTCTCTCTGGGCGGCATGGTTATGGTGCCATTCACGATGTACCTGCTCCAGGCCACCAACTGGCGGACGGCCTGGGTTGCTCTGGGGGCGATCGTCTTATTGGCAGTGCCCCTGGCCTACTTTTTCTTCCACGAAAGCCCAGCCAAAAAGGGCCTCTACCCAGACGGCGATTCCGAGGCGGCTTACAACGGTAAAGGCGCCCGGCGGCAGATACCCGGTCCGTTGGCAGTGGAGAAATGGAAAGAATGTTTCCGGTCGGCCCCATTCTGGCAGATGTCGGGGTCCTACTTCGTCTGCGGCGCCACCACATTTGTGTTGACATTCCATTTCATCGCCTTCGCCCAAGAGGACCGGGGCGTCTCCGGCAGCACCGCCGCGTTGATATTCGGCTACATGATGGGGCTCAATATCCTGGGCGCCCTCGGTTCTGGAATACTCGCGGACAAGATCGGCGGCACCAAGAACTGGTTGGCGTTGGTCTACCTCATTCGGGGCCTTGCATACATCCTGCTCCTTACCATAGATTCCGTTGCCGGCCTGTGGATCTTCGCCAGCGTGGCCGGCTTCTCCTGGATCGCCACCCTTCCTCTCACGTCTTCCCTCACCGCCGACGTTTATGGATTGAAAGCCCTGGGGACCATATCTGGTATCACATTCATGTTCCACCAGATCGGCGGGTTCGGCAGCGTGCTCCTGGCCGGGCTGCTATTTGACATCACCGGCTCCTACACCGTGCCCTTCGCCATAGTCGGGGCGCTATTGTTCCCGGCCGCCCTATCTGCATTCTCCATCAAAGAGCGCAAATACTCGTCGCGTTACCAAACACCGCTTCCCGCGCCCGCGGCGGGAGACTAACTGGCCGTCATGGCCTGGTTATTCAGTTTCCTCCTCGCCCACCAGGGTGACGCCGCCGATCCGGAGTTGCTTCACTGGATCAAGGAACGGTTGGACCAGATCTTCGGTTCAGGACCGTGGGTGGTGGTCGCGGTCATGGGACTGATCATCCTCTCCATCCCCGTCTTCGTCGTCGTTGTCTACTTCATGCAGGCCAATCGGCGGTCGGCCGCCGTACCGTTGGACCAAGACGGTCAGGAACAAGAACGGGCCCCATAGCGGGTCCGGTCCGCCTTCCGCCCCGTGCCTGACGCGGGCACAGATCAGACTTGCCACTGACACGGAAAAATTGTAGACTAGCCCTCGCCGCAGGATGCTAGGACCGTGGCGGCGGATGCCCGCTAACGGCCCTGCTGAACTTGACCGGCGAGCCCGCTTGCCGGGCGTTCTCGAATGGAGTTTCGGCCAAGGTCCGGCCTGGAGAAAAAGAGGAGACGCAGCGAGAAGATCATGTTTGACAAAAAATCCCTTGACGCTATGTTTGCAGAGCTTCGGGACGCCTACGAACTGGAGCCTGACTGGGAAGAGATTCAAAGAGCCGCCCACCTCGGCATCGCACGGGCCGACGGCGGCGTGGAACTGGGCAGCATCGACCCCCGGGTGGCTGAGGTCCTGAAGAAGCACAACCCCAGCTAGCCCTCAGTCTGAAGCGATCTGCCTGTTAGCCGGCGGACCAGAATGACGGACCGGCGGTTGACACCCTGGATTGCAGAACCCTAGCGTGTTACCAACAGGGACGGACCCTTGATGAAGGGTCCGTTCTTTTTTATGTGGATGCCCATCTGCCGGAGGTAACACACCTTGCACTGCCGACGCTGCCAGTCTCCCCGATTGATCCAATTGGAAAAGAAACAACAAGACGATAACGACGTCTTCCGCTGCCAAGAATGCGGCTATATATTCAGCCCGGCGGCGGGCCCCCAGGCCGGTCCCGATAAAAGGGCGAAAATGCGGACCACGGCCGTCCAGTCCGGTTATCCGGCCCAGAGCTAGGCCGGATGCAGGAACAGCCGGGCATCGTCCCGACCCCGCTGGAGTTCGCCTCCGACGTACTGGGGGTGGAGCTCTGGGCCAAACAACGCGAGGTACTGAGCGCCTTGGTGAAACACCGCCGGGTGGCGGTCAAATCTGGCAATGGCCTGGGCAAGGGCTTCTGCGCGGCCGTGGCCCTGCTCTGGTTCATACACGCCCACAAGGACGCCGCCATCGCCCTTAGCACCGCGCCTACGTTCCGCCAGGTGCGCCACGTACTCTGGAGGCAGGTCCGCCGCCTGTACCGCCCCAACGCCCAACTCCTGGGCGGCAAGATGCTGGACACCCGCTGGGAGATCTCCGACGACCGTTACGCCATGGGCCTGTCCGCGGAGAACGCCGACCAGTTCCAGGGGTTCCACAGTCCCAACATGCTGATCGTGGTCGACGAGGCGGAAGGGGTCAGCGACGAGATATACGAGGCCATCGAGGCGGTGATGACCACGGCCGA
>JACZYV010000177.1:0-5914 GCA_022570905.1 Chloroflexota bacterium | reverse complement strand
GGTGGCTACGGTGGCGGCAAGATGATGGGGAGGGGCTCGACGTCGTTCAGGCCGGGCGGGTTGATGGCGTCCAGGGATTCCAGCAAGGCGTTCAGGCTGTAGGTAACCTCGGTCAACTCCGGGTCTTCGATCTCAAGACCCACGGCATGACCCATGGCGCGAATCTCGTCTTTGGTCAGATCAGCCATCGGAATCCCCCTAACCCCGTTCGAGTGAGCACATATTGCTGTATAAAATCTTCGCCGTCAAGATTTGCTGGAACTTAAGCGCCCGCGCCTTGAGGCGATATAGCTGTCCGGCTATACTGGCCGGGACTTTGGAGTGCTGGCGGCATGGCTGGGTATTTCAGCCTGTTAGGAAGAGATCAAGCCTATGGCTACGTATAAGAAGGTCAACGTCGACCTGGGTCTGGAGTCTGATTTCAAGAAATTGCCTGCCCCGGTGACAGTGGGCGACTGGTCTTATTTCTTGGCGCGGAGCAGGAAGGGCGTCTACCAGTTGCTTTCCAACGTCTGCCCCCACCAGGCCGAGGAGGTGGTGGACTGGACCGGCGTGTTCATGTGCCCGGCCCACGGCTGGCGCTTCGAATATACCGAGGGTGTTTGCGTCAACGGCCCCAACGCCAGGATGGTCGGCTTTCCCGTCAGCGTTGAGGACGGCCACCTGATCGCCGAACTACCCGACGACTGAGCCGTACCCATCAACTGCGGTAGTCACCTCAGTAAGTCTTGATCTCCAAGACATGGCCGCTGGGGTCTTTGAAGTAGACCGCCTTGCCGTCGCCCTTGGCCCCCGCCGTTATCCCGGGCCCCTGCATGTTGTCCTGGGCACGGGGACTGTCCCCATAGGGGATCTTGGAGTCCTTGATGCGCTGGAAGGCATCGTCGAACTCCCCGGACTCCATGGCGAAGGCATAGTGGATGCTGCGGAAGTCGTCGGACTGGCGGAAGTCCAGGTTCAGGCTGTCGTTCACCCGCACCGCCAGGAACGGCCCAACCTCCCCCAGGTCGTCAAAGCCGAAGATCCGGGTGTAGAACTCCACTGACTCCTCGCGGTCGTTCACCGGGACTATGGTGTGGTCCAATACAATTGTCATTTAGCGCCTCCTGAAAGCTGCCAGATCGGACTGAACTTGCTCTGAATATCGATGGATCCGCTTAGATTCTTTAATGATTGTGGTACTCTATTGGCTACTTTTGCTTAAGTCAATATGCCCACGCCTGGCCCGTGCGTGGCTTGACCCGGACCGGCCCCACCGAGCCCCGACAAGGAAATGACATGGACAAGAAAGAGATTCCATTTCTGACCGCTTCCCAGCTTTCCAAGCTCATCGAGACGAAAGAAGTCTCGCCCGTTGAGGCCACCGAGGCTTACCTGGACCGCATCCAGGAAGTCGATCCCAAGCTCAATTCCTACATCACCGTCACCGGGGAGCAGGCATTGGCGGCGGCCCGGCAGGCGGAGCGGGAGATCGCCACTGGCATGCACCGGGGGCCGTTGCACGGTGTGCCGGTTGCCGTGAAAGACCAGTTCAACACCGCCGGTATCCGCACCACCGGTGGCTCCAGCATCCTCAAAGACAACATCCCCAACGAAGACGCCACGGTGATAACCAACCTGAAGAAGGCCGGAGCGGTCCTGCTGGGCAAGCTCAACATGAGCGAATTCGCCATGGCGGAGATCTACAACCACCCCTACGGCACCCCCCGGAACCCGTGGGACTTGGAGCGGAACCCGGGCACCTCCAGCAGCGGTTCCGGCGCCGCCACCGCCGCGTCTCTTTGCGCCACTTCTCTGGGCGAAGATACCGGCGGCTCCATCAGAGGTCCCGCCAATTTCAGCGGCCTGGTGGGGCTGCGCCCTTCCCACGGCCGGGTCAGCCGCTACGGTGTGCTGGGCGGTTCTTGGTCCATGGACACCGTTGGGCCAATCTCCCGCAGCGTCGAGGACGCGGCCATCACCATCCAGGCGATTGCCGGTCACGACCCCAAGGACGCCTACACCTGGGATGTGCCGGTGCCGGACTACCGCAAAGCCCTGACGGGGGACATCAAGGGCATCAAACTGGGCGTGATACAAGAGCGGATGGACTCTCCCAACCTGGACCCTGAGTTTCGGGACGCCGTCGCCAAGGCCATCGGCGTGCTGGGGGAGTTGGGCGCATCTTCGGAAGATGTGTCCATCCCGTTGGCGCCCAACGCCGGGGCTCTCACAATGACCATCCTGAGCGTTGAGTGGTCCAACCTGCACCGCCCGGTCTTTGAGCCGCACATCGACTATCTGGACCACAACAATAAGATCCGGTTCCTGACCGGAAGCATCATACCGGCCCAGGCCTACTACAAAGCCCAGAAGATACGGGCCGTACTCCGGCAGCAGATATTGGACGCGCTGGACAAGGTGGATGTCTTGGTGCTGCCCACCGGGCCGGTCACCGCGCCGCCGGTGGAGAGTGTGCCGGGCATCCAGAGCAAGGAACATGCCCTCACCGGGCTTGCCGGACGCATCAGCTTCACCGGCCCCTTCAACCTGGCCGGCACCCCGGCCATCTCGGTCCCCTGCGGGTTCAGCGCCGCCGGCATGCCCATGGGCCTGCAGATAGTGGGACGCCCCTTCGCCGAGGAGATGGTCCTAAAAGTGGCCCACGCCTACGAACAGAACACCGACTGGCACAACCGCCGGCCGCCGGTATAGCCGCGAGCTGACAGCTATCAGCGGTCAGCGATCAGTCTGCCGTGATGGTGAGAGTGGGTGCGTTCGTGGGAATGAGACCCTTCCCTTCACGCAGGTGACAATATTAAGTGGTCCCCCATCTCGCGAATCTGTCATTCCGAGGCGCAAGCAGAGGAATCTCGTTGCCAGGAACAAAGAGACTCGGTTCCGGAGTAAATCTGGCATCAACGCTGACCGCTGACGGCTGAAAGCTGACAGCTATCGTCACAAGGAGAGCACCATGAGCGCATACATACCCAACCCCATGGATTGGGTGGCAGACCAAGTAGAACTATATGAAAGCAGCGGAGGCACCGAAGGACTAACTCTCAGGGACACCGGCCTGCCGTGCATAATCGTGACTAACCGAGGGTGGAAAACGGGCGCCATCCGCAAGACCCCTTTGATGCGGGTGGTGGACGGAGACAACTATATCCTCGTGGCGTCTTGGGCCGGAGCCGCAAAACATCCGCTTTGGTATCACAATCTAAAGGCGGACCCGAACGTCGAGATTCGCGACGAGACAAAAGTTTATTCGATGCGGGTCCGCGAGGTAGAGGACCCAGTCGAGAGACAGCGGCTCTGGGATATCGCGGTGGCGGCATACGATCGTTATCAGGAGTACCAGGAAAAGACCGAACGCGTGATCCCGGTCTTCATCGCAGAACCCACCGGCTGAAGGAACAGTTGTTGCCTGATAGGGGGATTTCAGTTGATGGCTACGCCCCCCAGGCGTCTCCGGCCATCAGTTGACTCCAGCGCCGGTAGAACTGCCGGTGATTGCTGTCGCTGAAACGGTGCTCGCTGGTCCAGGCTTGGAGTTCGTCGTTGAACCCTTCGTGGTTAAGTCCCATCTGGTAGTTCAGCATCATCCGGCGGGTGACGGTCCCCCGGCCGGCCTTGGAGCATTCTGCCCAATTATCCATGTCGTCTTGCTCGAAGACGCCGGAAGGCCCGAAACCCTGAACGCCGGCCAGCCGCACAGCTTCTTTAACGCTGTCCGGGGCGGCCTTGTCCACGTATAGATACGTCCATATCTCGATCTTGTCCGGCCCCTTGGGGTGCCACGTCCGGAAGGTCCGCCCGCTGGTCCGCAGCAGGGAGAAGTTGGGGAAGATGGTGCCGGCCATCGGGTTGACGATGGCGGACCTGGGGCCAAGCCGGCTTCTAACCTCAGACTTGATCTGTTCCTCGTATTCCAGGATCTCGGCCACCGGCGGGTCGGCCACCTCGTCCGGCCCGATGGTCATGATGCAATGACCATTTCCCGTTGACAACACACTGCCAACCCTGCTTTCGGCGGTCCGGAAATTTCCGGCAAAGCCGGATTTGATGGCGGATAGGTGGGTCCAGGCCACGTGATAACCGTCGCCGCCGAAATTCTCGGCCGGCATCTTCCAGTTGCAGGGCACCACCCACTTGACGATGCCACCGATGACCTCTGAGCCACCTTCGCGGCGGTCGATGAAGGCGTCCAGATACCAGGCGGTCTCCCCCAGATACTCAAGGAGGGGAGGAGCCGAGGCATCGAAGGTGGCGAAGACCAGTCCTTTGTAGCTATCAAGCTGGGCCACCGGGATCAGGCCCCACTTGTTCTGGTCAAGTTCATCATAGTAAGCGTCTTTGGCGTTGGGCACTCCGATCAGCCGGCCGTCGGCGCTGTATCCCCACCCGTGGTAGGAGCAGATGAATGACCCGGCGTTGCCTTTATCGGCCCGGCACAGCCTATTCCCACGGTGGCGGCATACATTCAAGAACGCATGCACCTTTCCAGCGGCGTCGCGGGAGACCAGCACCGAGTCCTCTCCCATGTAAGTCGTGAGGAAATCACCGGGGCTTGGTATCTGACTCTCATGGCAGAGGAAGAGCCAGCAGCGGGCGAAGATCTGCTCCAACTCCTGCTCGTATATCTCCCGGTCAGCGAAGATGCGCGGGCTGATCAATCCGGCGTCTGCGTCGACGAGTTTTTCCAAGTCCTTGATCATGATTCAGCCTCCATGGCTAGGGCGACTGGCAGTACTCGAATACGGGTTAGGTCCCCCAGGTATCACCGAACTCGACGCGGTGCACCAACTGGCCGGTGAACGTGGACGCGTCCTGCAGGGCCAGATAGACCGCGCTGGGGCCGACGGCCTCGGGTCCAACCCTCTGGGCCCAGTCGCGTTGGGTCCAGGGGATGGCTGCCGAACCCTCGGTCTTGAGGGCGCCGGGCGATAGGATATTCACGGCGATGTTGTGCTCGCGGACCTCGTCGGCCAGGCACAGGCTGAACATGTGCACCGCCGCTTTAGTGGAACTGTAGAGGACTCCGCCGCCCTCCCCGTGGTCACTACCCATGCGTGAGCCGATATGGATGATACTGCCCCGCCCCTGCTCGATCATCGTTGGCAGGACCGCCCGGCAGCACAGGTAGGGCCCCCGGAGATTTGAGGCCACGCTCAGGTCCCACTCCTCGGGGACGATGTCTAAAATAGTCTCGCCCAGCACCATCACCCCGGCGTTGTTCACCAACACGTCGATCCGGCCGTACGTGTCGATGGTCTGGCCCACCATGGCCGTGACCTGTTCCTCATCGGAGACGTCACAGGTCAGCGCCATGGCCTCGCCGCCCTGAGACCGGATCTGCTCGGCGGTTTCCATCGCGGTCCCCGGCAGACCCGTTGGCGAACTGCGGCGGGCGGAAACCACCACCTTGGCCCCCTCGGCGGCAAACTCCTTGGCGATGGCCCGGCCCAAGCCCCTGCTGGCCCCGGTGACTATGGCCACCATGCCGTCCATCTTATTGTTGTGGTCTCCCAGCATCATCCAGTCCTGGGTCTCGGATTTATGAAGCGAACTGGGTTTCCGCCCAGCCCTTATCGAATGGTGTCCAGAAGTGGGAGCTGAGGGTCAGGTGTTGGAACATCCACTTCCCGTTCACCCGCACGTACTCCTCGTCGTAGCGGGCCGAGCCCCACACCGCCTGGTTGCCCTCGGCGTAGGTGCAGGGCTGGAACAGGTACCAGACCCCGGTGGCCCGGTCTCCGTCCACCTCGATGATTGGGTTCATCACCATGTGGATGGCGAAGGGCAGGCGGCTGGGCGCGTTTTGAAAGAACTGCCGGATCGCTTCCCTGCCATCGTTGCGGCCACGTTCCTTTCCGTCCCACACTGCGTCCTCGGTGAAAAGCTCGGCCAGGGCGTCGGCGTCATAGTGGTCGTC